>DATFUN010000341.1:0-5634 GCA_035260805.1 Myxococcales bacterium
CAGCCCGCCGCGGTGAGCACCGGCGGAGGACAGCCCGGAGCGGGAGCGGGGCAGGCGTCGATCCCGGTGCCGCCGAAGACGGTGCGGGTCGAGGTGGACGGCCGGCCGGTCGAGGCGGACTCGCGCGACAACCTGATCGAGGCGGCGCGCCGCATCGGGGTGCAGATCCCGTACTTCTGCTACCACCCGCGCCTCTCCATCGCCGGCCAGTGCCGGATGTGCCTGGTGGAGACGAGCGACGCGCCGGGCCGCCTGGTGCCGGGCTGCCAGGTGCGGGTCAAGGAAGGCCTGAAGGTCGTCACCACTTCGCCGGCGGTGAAGGAGAACCAGCGCGGGTGCATGGAGTTCCACCTCGTCAACCACCCGGTGGACTGCGCCATCTGCGACGAGTCGGGCGAGTGCAAGCTCCAGGACTACTACATGGAGTACGACCACCAGCCCACCCGGATCCGCACCTACAAGCTCAACAAGCCCAAGCGCGAGATCTTCGGGCCGCTGGTGGTCTACGACGCCGAGCGCTGCATCATGTGCACGCGCTGCGTGCGCTTCATGGACGAGATCGCCCAGGAGCCGCAGCTCGCGGTGGTGGAGCGCGGGACCTATTCGCTCATCGCCACCTTCCCGGGGCAGCCGCTCGACTCGAAGTACTCGGGGAACACGGTGGACATCTGCCCGGTGGGCGCGCTCCTCAATCGCGACTTCCGGTTCCAGAGCCGGGTGTGGTTCCTCAACAAGTCGCCCAGCGTGTGCACCGGCTGCGCCAACGGCTGCAACGTGTACGTCGAGTCCCGCGGCACGGTCGCCTATCGCGAGCTGCCCCGCCGCAACGAGGAAGTGAACCAGGTCTGGATGTGCGACGACGGCCGGCTCACGCACCACCCGGTCAACGAGAACCGGGTGGAGTGGGCGCGCCAGGGGCGGGGCGAGGCGGCGGAGAGCGTGGGTCCGCGGCTGGCGGTGGAGCGCGCGGTCGAGCTTCTCAAGCCCTTGGCGGGGAAGGGTAGCATCGGGATCTACATCTCCGCGCAGAGCACGAATGAGGAGGCCGCCGCCGCGCTGCTGCTGGGCAAGGAGCTGGGCGCCGAGCGCTACTTCCTGGGCGGCAAGCCTGCGTGCGACGAGGACGAGTTCCTCATCCGCGCCGACAAGAACCCCAACACGCGCGGCGTGAAGCTCGCCGCCGAAGCGTTCGGCGTGCGCATCGAGGAGCGGCCGCCCGAAGGGGTCAAGGCGCTCTTCGCGATGCGGACCGACGGATTGCCCGCCGCCTCCGCCGAGGGGCTGGAGCTCCTCGTCACGGCCGCGCAGAACGAGGACGAGGCGACCCGCGCGGCGGACGTGACTCTTCCGTGCATGGCCGTTTACGAGCAGGAAGGCTCGCTGGTGAACTGGTATGGCCGGCTGCAGCGCATCTGGCCGTCGGTGCCCGCGCAGCGCGGCGACACGGCGCCGGGGTGGCTGTGGGTTACGCGCATCCTCGAAGGGCTCGGGTTCACGCACGGGGTGAAGAGCGCCTCCGCCGCCTTCGAGCTTCTCTCGGGGCGCAGCGCCGAACTGGCCGAGCTGACGCTTACGCGGATCCCCGAGCAGGGCGTGGTGCTGCCGCGCCTCTTGCCTGCCGAGTGGCCCGAGCGCGCTCCGCGCCCGCAGGTGCCGGCGCATCCTCGCGGGCCGCAGACCACCCCGCCGGGCACCAAGGTGGGCGACGAAGCGTCGGGAGGGTCGCGGTAATGGCCACGCATCGGCCGCACCCGTTTCCGGACCAGATCGCCCCGGACAGCCGGCTGCACCCGGAGCCGCCGCCTCCGCCGCCCGGGGTGAAGCTGCCGATCCCGCCGCTGGCCACGCCCCTCGCGCGGCTGGCCGCCAAGGATTTCGGGTCGTCGTATCCGCCCAAGCCGCAGTACTGGGCGTGGCTCGCGGGCACGGTGGTCGGCTGGGCGGCATTCGCCTTCGCGCTGCTGGTCGTCTCCTGGGTGCTGTACTTCATCGTCTGGCTGTCCAAGACCATCTTCCAGGACCGCCCCAACCTCGCCGGCGGCCTGGGCGAAGGGGTCGGCAACATCGTCGCGCTCATCCTGGTGCTGATCATGGTGACCGCGACGCTGCTCACCATGGCCGAGCGCAAGTGGAGCGCGCTGATGCAGGACCGGGTCGGTCCCAACCGCGCGCGCTTGCCCATCCCGGGGCTCTCGGAGCGCCCGCTCAAGGGCATCCCGCACATCCTGGCCGACGTGCTCAAGATGCTCTTCAAGGAGGACTTCATCCCCAAGGGCGCCTCGGGGAACAAGTTCCTCTTCGACCTGGCGCCGCTGCTCGCCTTCGCTCCCGCGTTCTGCCTGTTCGCGGTGGTCCCGGTGGGGCCCGAGGTGACCTTCTGGGGCAAGCGCATGGCCCTGCAGGTCGCGCGGGTGGACTGGGGCATCCTCTACGTGTTCGCGCTCGCCTCGCTGGCGGTGTTCGGCACCGCGCTCGCCGGCTGGACCTCGAACAACAAGCTGGCGCTCCTGGGCGGCCTGCGCGCCTCCGCACAGCTCGTCTCGTACGAAGTGACGCTGGGGCTCACGCTGGTGGGCGTGTTCATCGTCTTCGGCACCCTGCGCCTGGACTCGATGGTCCTGCAGCAAGGTCCCACCGAAGCGATGCTGCGCTCGGCCATCCGCTCCGGCGCGCCGGACGGTTCGCTCGTCTTCGGGTGGCTGCCGGGGTGGGGCGCCCTCTTCCAGCCGCTGGGCATGTTGCTCTTCCTGGTCGCCGCCATGGCGGAGATCAAGCGCGCGCCCTTCGACACACCGGAAGGCGAGAGCGAGATCATCGGCTACTTCCTCGAGTACTCGGGCCTGAAGAGCGGCCTGTTCCTCATCGCCGAGTTCGCCGAGGTGGTGGTGGTCAGCGGCATCGTGGCCGCCATCTTCCTGGGCGGCTACCACATCCCCTGGATCGAGCCGCAGCTCGTGCGCGCCTTCGACGGCCTGCTCGGGATCCCGGGCACCACGTGGCTCGCGGTGCTGCAAGTCTTCACCTTCCTGGTGAAGATGCTGCTGCTCATCTGGGTGCAGATGCTGGCCCGCTGGGCGTTCCCGCGCTTCCGCTTCGACCAGATCATGCGGCTGGGCTGGAAGATGATGCTGCCCGTCTCGCTGGCGAACGTGGTGGTCACCGCGGGCATCTGGCTCTGGGCCGGCCGGGAGGGCCTGGCCTGGATGGGCATCCTGGAATGGGCGGCGCTGCTCTTCTACCTGGCGCTCTCGGCGGGAGCGAAGGAAAGCGCGGAGCCGGGCACGCACTCCAGCACCGTGGCGGCGCACTGACATGGCAAATCTTCCCGACACGACAGCGCACGACGAGCGCCGCAGCCCCGGCCCCGAGAGCGACCTCTCGTTCGGCGAGCGCTTCTACCTGCGCGAGGCGATCAAGGGCATGGGCGTCATCGCCCACCACTTCTGGCGCAACCTGTTCGGCTTCCGCGACCCGAACCCCGAGGTGCTCGAGCGCCGCGGCCCGGGCGTGAACCTGGTCTCCACCATCAGCTATCCCGAGGAGCGCAAGCCGTACCCGCCGGGGTACCGCGGCATGCACCGCCTGACGGTGCGCCCCGACGGCCGCCCGCGCTGCGTGGCCTGCTACATGTGCGCCACCGCGTGCCCGGCGCAGTGCATCTACATCGAGGCAGGCGAGTACGAGGACCAGGCCATCGAGAAGTACCCGGTCCGGTTCGAGATCGACGAGCTGCGCTGCATCGTCTGCGGCTTCTGCGTGGAGGCCTGCCCGAAGGACGCCATCCGGATGGACACCGGCACCCACGCCCCCGCGGTCCTCTCGCGGCCGCTGGCGGTGTTCGACAAGGAGGCCCTGATGAAGGGTCCCCCGGTGGAGCATCCCAGCGACGTGCTGACCTACCGCGTGCCGCTGCGCACCGTGGCGCGGCCGGACGAGGATCGCGGACCGGGTGAATGAGCTGTCTATGGAACCAGGGCCGCGGCAACCAGCTCGATCGGTAGGAAGAGTGGAGCCGGCTTGGGCCGTGCTTCGATCTCGCCCTCGGTGACCTCCAGCGGAGAGAATCCGACCCGGGCGTAGAATTCGACGGCGTCGCGCTTCGCGTCGACCACCACGCCGACGCACCCGTACTCCTGCGACATCTGGAGGGCGAGGAGGAAGACGTGCCGCAGGAGGGTCTTGCCTACGCCCTGCCCCTGAGCGGTCACGTCGACGGCCAGGCGCGCAAGTCGGAGCACCGGAAGCGGATAGCGCGGCAGCGCGCGGCGGACCGTGATTGGGAGCGCGTCGGCTTCCAGGTTTCCGGGCGCGACAGTGGCATAGCCGAGCGTGCGCCCGGCTTCCAGAGCAAGGTAGGTGGTTCCGATGTGATGACGGAACTGGTTCTGCCCGGCGTATCTCGCGAAGAAACGGTCGAGGTCGGGGTCGCCCGACCGGAAGGCCGTGCGATCGTCGGTCTCCCGGAGCGGCCTAATCTCGATTGCCACGCATCAGGTCCCGAAGCTCCTTCGAAGGTTCACCGGGCGAGCGGAGCCGTTCCACCAGCCGCTCGAACGAGCGCCGCGTCAGCACGATGCGCGGCGGGACGAGGGCGTCGGCGGGCAATTCCTGGAGAGCGCGAAGGTGATACCGGAGCGCGGACTCGATGAGGTGGCCCTTCTTGACGCCAGTTGCCCTGGCCTGCCGTTCCAGCAGTTCCTTGGTCTCCTTGGAAATGGGCGCCGAGATCTGGGTTGCGCGTGCCATTGTTTTTCTTCCCTTTCGAAGATAAATCTAGATGCACCCGGTCCGCTCGTCAAGCCGGTGACACCAGCTCCCGGTGGGGCCTCCGAATTCAAGTCAGTCCACTGCGCAACGCGAGGCGCCTCGCCTCGTCCTCGAGCCGACAGAACGCGCTCCAGCGAGTTGCCGCTCCCGCCGGGTGCCGGTACTGCACCCGCCCCGAGGCAAAAAACAGGAGGACCTCATGAAAGCTCGTCTCCTGCTGGCGCTCGCCCTTGCAATTTCCGCCGGTCCGGCATCTGCCCAGTACAGTCCCAACCAGGAGCTAGCGCTTCCGCTCACGGCGGGGCAGCTCCCGGTCACCTTCATCGTGCGCGGGCTCGAGCCGAGCTTGCGCGTGGGACCGGACGGCGCGGTGTACGTCTCGAGCATCCGCGGCGTCCCCACCGGGGTGGACCTGCATCGCTACTTCGCGCCGATCGACGGCGCGCCAGCGGCCAACGGCACCTATCCGTTCAAGTACCAGGGCCGGCCGGACGGCTGCGGCATCTTCGCCGCGGGCTGCAGCGCCGTGGGCGTCGCCGAGGGCGGCGGAGACGTCGACATCGCGGTGAACTTCCCCGCCTTGGGCGTGCCGAACCTCGCCTTGACGAGCCTCACCCTCGCGCCCGGCATCACCGCGACCCATTCCACAGACCGCGGCGACACCTTCGCGAATCCGAACCCGGTCGCGGCCCTCATCCCCGGCGACGACCGCCAGTGGAACGACGCAACCGGCGCGCAGACCGTCTACCTCTCGTACCACGACGTGGCCACCTTCAACATCGAGGTCCAGCGCTCGAACGACGGCGGGCTGACCTACACCGATGCGATCGGCGAAGCGATCGATCCGCAGACCTTCCCCGCGGCGGG
>DATFUN010000342.1:0-5421 GCA_035260805.1 Myxococcales bacterium
CCGCCGCAGCACCCGGTCGAGCGGTCCCAATCCGCCGTGCTCGACCAGGTGCAGGCAGCTCTTCCGGTTGTGGCACCGGTCGGCCATCTCGCAAGTGCCACAGCTGTCGCCGGGGCCCACCAGCCACACGCGCGCGGCCGCTGCCCCGAGGCTGCGCGTCAGCGCGTCGGTGACTGCGGCGAGGATCCGTTCGCGCTGGAACGCGCTGGAGACGTTGTCGACCACCCGCAAGGCGCCGCGCAGGGCGCGCACGGTGGCCTCCAGGCGCTCGCGCTCTTCCTCGAGCTCCTCGAGGGTCCGCGCGGGCGGAGCAAGCGCTGGCCTTGCGCCAGGCAGCGGGATGGGGCTTTTCGCGCTCACTGACCGAGGATGCTGTTCACCTCGCCGAGCAGCTCGGCGGGCTCGAACGGCTTCGTCAGGTACCGGCTGGCGCCCAGGCGCAGGCCTTCCTCGATCTCGTCCTGCTGCGCCTTGGCGGTGAGGAACACGAACGGTACGTCGGCGCGTCGGCGGCGCACTTCGGCGAGGGTCTCCACTCCGCTCATCTCCGGCATCATCCGGTCGCAGAGGATCAGGTCGCAGACGGCGCCGGAATCGAGGTGCGCGAGCGCGGCGCGCCCGGAGTCGGCCACGGTCACCTCGTGCTTGCCGCGCTTCAAGGCGACCCGCGCCACGAACCGGATGTCCGGATCGTCGTCCACCACCAGGATGCGCGCCATGCCTCGCCCTCCCCTACGCAGCGAGCAGCTCGAGCAGCGCCTTCTGCTTGAGCGGCTTGGTCAGGTACCCGTCCGCGCCGCTGTGCTGGGCGAGCGCGCGCAGCGCCTCGTCGTCGGCCGCGGTGATCACGTAGAGCTTGGAGGCGCAGTTGCGGACGTCCGCGGAGAAGCGGCGGAGCAGCTCGATGCCGTCCATTCCCGGCATGAAGATGTCGACCAGGACCAGGTCGTACGAGCCGCCCGGCGGCAGCATGTCGCGGAAGGTGGCGGGATCCTGGATGGCATCGACCACCGCACCCGCCCCGGCCAGCACCGCGCGGCAGTACTCGAGCACGTCGCGGTCGTCGTCCACCACCAGGACGTGCGGGCGGCGCGGAGCGGCTCCGGGTTCCGGCGTGAACGGGGCGGGCACTGCGATCGCCCCGCGGTCGGCGCCCGGCGCGCCACGCTCCCCCAGGCCCACCAGCGCGAGGAGATCCGCCTTGCGGATGGGCTTGGTGAGCCATCCGTCCGCACCGTATTGCGCGGCGCGCTTGACCGCCTCCGGGTCGGAGGCGGCGGTGATCATGCAGATGCGCACGTCCTCGCCGTAGTGCTGCCGCAGCAGGTAGCACAGCTCGAGCCCATCCACCTCGGGCATCACCAGGTCGAGGAGGACCAGGTCGTACCCGTCGCCCGGCGGGGCCCGCAGCACCTCGCTCGAATCGGCGATGCAGGTCACCGAGCAGCCCGCCGCCTCCAGCGCCCTGCGGGTGACCTCGAGCACGTCGGTGTCGTCGTCGACGAGCAGGACGCGCCGGCGGATGCCCGAGGCAGCCTTGGGGCCTCCCTCCAGCAATGGCCGCAGATCCCGGTTGAGGCGGTGGAAGTCGAGCGGCCTGCGGAGGATGGCGTCGGCTCCTTCCACCTCGCCCGCCTCGGCGAGCGCGACGATGCGCGCCTCCGGCAGGCGCTGGCGGAGCTGGACGCAACCGTGCGTTCCCGCCGCATCGGCGATGACCAGGTCCGGCGCCATCGCGGCCAGAGCGTCGAGCCCGGCGCGCGGGCTGAGCGAGCTGGAAGCGACCCCTTCGCTGGAGAGGAAGTAACGCAGCAGCGCCTGCTCGACGGGGTGCTGGTTGAGCAGCACGACGTTGCTGACGCGAGCCATGCGCACCTCCCAAGGCGGGTATCGGCGCGCCGCGGCGGAGCTTTAGGATCCGTCTGCCTACCCATGCGCATTTGCTCCGTCCTGGCCGGGTAGGACGGCTACGGCGGAGCTCCCACTTGCTGCGCGAACCCGGCGCTGCGCGGCGTGCGTCCCAGGTGGTGGAGCAGGAACGCCGCCAGCGGACGCGACGCCTGGGCGCAGGCGTCCTCGAAAGCGCGCGCGTCGGCCGGCCGCCCGCTGCCGTCGGCCGACAGCGGGGCGTCTGCGGCGGAGAGCCCGGCCCGCTGCAGCTGGGCGAGCGCCGCGCGCGCTCCGGCGGTGAGGAGCAGCGCGCCGGGATGGGCGCACCGCCCGCAGGCGAGGCCGCCGGCGCCCGCATCGAAGGCAGCCTTCCCCCAGGGGACCAAGGAGCCGCAACGCGCGCACGCGGACAGCTCCGGGGAGAGCCCCGCCGCCGCCAGCGCGCGCAGCTCCAACGCGCGCAGCCGGGCGCTGGTGGCCGGTCCGGTCGCGAGCCGGTGGAGGAACTCCGCCACCAGCGCGAACAGCTCGTCGGCCGGCTCGGCCGGCCGGGACAGCTCGTGCGCGAGCTCGGCGGCGTATCCGGCGTGCGCGATGCGGTGCAGATCTTCGCGCACCCCGGCGTACGCCTCCGCCACCGCCGCCTCGCGCAGCATCCACAGCTCCTGCCCGCTGCGCTCCGCGAGCAGGACCTCGACCAGCTGGAACGGTTCGAGCGCGGCGCCGAACCGCCGGCGGCTGGATCGCGCTCCGCGAGCGAAGGCCGATACCCGGCCCCGGCCGCGCACGAGCAGGTGCGCGATGACGTCGCTGTCGCCGTAGGCGACCGTGCGCAGCACGATCGCCGCCAGGCGCTCCGCCCGGGTGTCCACCGGCTCAGTGTATCCGGCCCGGCGACAAGAAGATCGCTGCCTGCTCGAATGCCGGGGCTACGGCGTCAGCTCGCGGAGCAGGCGCTGGCACTCCTGCGCCACGCTCACCTCGCGCTGGTCCTTGGACCCGGCGCAGCGCTGGAAGGCGACTCGGGCCTCGGCCGCGCGGGTCTGGCGGGCAAGGATCCTCCCGGATTGGAGATGTGCGTCGGCCGTCTCCGGGCACGACGCGGCATACTTCGCGAACGCCTCGGCCGCCGCCTGCAGCTCGCCGCGCTCCGCGTGGATGGTGCCGAGCTGTCGCCAGCCCAGGCAGTACTTGGGCGCGATCACCAGGGCGGACTCGATGCGCCGCACTCCCTTCGCCGCCTGGCCCGTCTTGTAGAGACCCCAGCCGAGGTTGGTCTCGGCCACGACGCGGTCGCGGTAGAGCGGATTCGCCAGCGCCAGCTCGAACTGGGGGACGGCCTCGGCGAATCGCCCGCGCGCCATGTAGAAGGAACCCAGGTTGTTGCGCGCTTCGGAGAAGTCCTTGTCGAGCGCGATCGCCTTGCGGAAGTGCTGCTCGGCCTCCTGCGGGCGGGCCAGGGAGTAGGCGTAGAGGAGGCCCAGCGCGTTGTGCGTCTGCGGCAGGTCGTCGTCCTCCTTCTCCCCCTCCAGGTACTCCTGGAGGGCCCCCTGCACGTCCCCGTTCTGCAGCAGGTTGGTGCCGAGGTCGTAGTGGATCTCGGCGCTCCGGCGCCGCTGCTCGGCGGTGACCCCGCTGCACGCCGCCGTGGCTGCCGAAAGAAGCAGTGCGAAAGCAGCGAACAGTCGCGCGACGGCGGAGAGCGCATCGGCCGCCTTGGGACGCTCGGGCGGCTTCTCGACCTCCTTCGGATGCGGCGGCTGGAACGCGCTCATCCGCCGCATGTTCTCTTCCTTCTGCCGCTGGTCGAGCCCCGCCCAGTTGCCTTCCAGGATGAACCCCATGCTTTCGGCGAAATTGAGCGCTTCGTCGACGGCCTGCTGCAGCTGCGACTGCGGCACCGGCGCGTCGGGCGCATAGACCACGTTCTCCCGCGACTCGGCGAAGGTGAGAACGACCAGGACCTCGAACGCCCGCCCCGCCCGCAGGGCAATGACGGCCGCTTGCGCCGCTTGCGCGGAGCGCCCGGGCGTCTGCACCAGCGGCTGGTTGGCGGACTCGTAGACGGTGACGATCTCTTCACGCCGCGCCTGCACGTGCGTCCGCTCGGGATCCTCCCGGAGCATCAGCGCGCCTGCACCGTGAACTCCTCGTTCACGTTGTCCGTTTCCGCGGCGGTGCGCTTGCACTCGACCAGCGGATTGTCGATCAGGACCTGTGCCCCCGACGACTCGCCTTCGCCGACGATGAACCGGACGAAGCTCGTCGCGACGCCCGTCTTCGGGCCCCGCTTGCTGGCGGCGAAGAGGAGCTTGTTGGGACCGGCCTTGAGGAACCGGGTGATGTCCAGGACGATCTGCTCGTCTCCGCTGCGCACCTTCCGCACCCAGCGGGAGTTCACGTAGACGTCCACGTCGTACTGCGCGGCCGCGCCGTCGCTCTGCTCGGTGACCAGGAAGTAGTGCTTGGAGAGGCTGGGCGGCACGAGGCTGGCGCCGGCCACCGGGATGCTCGGCAGCACGACCGGCGCCGACGACCCGCCGCCGGCGTTCTCCGCCTGGTACGCGGGGCAATCGAGGTGCAGGTTGCCCTTGTCGTCGATGCGCACCGCGCGGCACTTCTCGAAGTTCTGCCCGCGCACGCCATCGATGTTGACGCCATTCAAGAAGATGGATGCGGCGAGCAGCAGGGTGGTCATGATGGCAGAGCGTGGCTGCAAACGCCCGCCCGGTCAAGATTCTCCGGCGCTCCCGCCCCCCGCCGGCGCTGGGTAGGACAAGCGCGCATACGCGCTGTGGGCGTGGATGGACTCCAGGCTCTCGGCCTCCACCTCCCAGCGGGTGAAGCGGCGGTCGCGACGCAGCCGGGTACCCACCTCGCGGACCAGGTCCTCGACGAACCGGGGGCGCTGGTAGGCGCGCTCGGTCACCCACTTCTCGTCGGGGCGCTTGAGCAGGGCGTAGAGGTCGCAGGAGGCGCTCTCCTCGACCAGGGCGATGAGGTCCTCCAGCCAGAAGAAGCGCGAGAACCAGACCTTCACGAGCACGATGCTGCGCTGGTTGTGCGCACCGTGCCGGCTGATCGCCTTGCTGCAGGGGCACAGGCTGGTCACGGGCACCTCGGCGGCGACCCACAGCTCGGCGGCGTCCGCCGTCACGCTCGCGCCGTACGTGCAGGAGTAGTCGACCAGGCCTTCGGCGCCGCTCACCGGCGCGCGCTTCTCGATGAAGTACGGGAACCGCACGGTCACGTGGGCGGCGCTGGCATCGTGGTCGCTCCGCAGCTCCGCGCAGAGCGCGCGGAAGCGGCGGATGTCGATCTCGCGCCGATGGCGGTTGAGCAGCTCGACGAACCGGCTCATGTGCGCCCCGCGCCGCCGGTGCGGGAGCGACACGCTCATGTCGATCTCGGCGATCGTGTGCTGCTGCCCGTTCGCCCGGTCCAGCACGCAGATCGGGTAGCGCAGGCCCTTCACCCCGGCCTTCTCTAGATCCAGCTTCCTCCCGTCCTTCTCGCTGTGCACATCCCGCA
>DATFUN010000343.1:0-7363 GCA_035260805.1 Myxococcales bacterium
GACTGCATCCAACCGCCCCGCCATGAGCGTAGGGCCGCCCCATGGGCGGCCACTAGTTCATCAACTTCCCGCCGACGCGAAGCCGTTCCACCCGTGCTCGGAGCGCGCCCGCGTCCGAGGAAGCCGGCGCGAGCGCAAGCACCTTCTCCAGATCGGCAGCGGCCGCCTCGGCGCCGCCCAGCTCCTCGCACAGGCGTGCGCGATCGCGCAGCACGCGCACGTCGTCGGGCTGCAGCAGGAGCTGGCGATCCACCGCAGAAAGAGCGCGCGGCAGGTCGCCGCGGTCGAGATAGATCGAACGGAGGTTCTGCAGCATGCGCGCCAGGATCTCCTTGGGCCGCGCGGCGCGCAGCAGGCGGGCGTCGAAGCGGGCCGCGTCGCCTGCAGCGGCTGCGAATCGCCGCTTGAGCTCCTCGAGCCCGAGCAGCTGCCCGCGGTGGAAGGCATCGACGATCAGCTCGCCTTCCCCGAGCGACACCTTGCAGAGGAAGTGGCCCGGGAAGGAGACCCCCGCGACGCGCAGCCCGCAGCGCCGCCCCACCTCCATGTAGAGGAGCGAGAGGGTGATCGGAATCCCGACGCGGCGGTCGATCACCTCGTTCAAGAAGCTGTTGCACGGGTCGTAGTAGTCGCCCCCGTTTCCGGCGAATCCGAGCTCGTGGAAAAGGACGGCGTTGAGCCGGCCCACCCGCCGCTCCGGCGACGCGCCGGCAGGCAGCCCGCGCATCACCCGGAAGGCGAACTCGTCGAGGGCGCGCAGATATCCGGCCTCGTCCAGCTCCGGGTACTCCTCGCGGGCGATGGCCAGCGCGGCGCGAGCCAGGTCGATCGGCTCGCGCGCGGCCAGCCGGGAAAGCTCCCTGCGCGAGGCAGCGGACGGGTCCATCCGGCCATTGTACGCCGGGAACGCTTCCAGCGACCCCGCCGGCGAAAAGCGTAGCCGCGGCCACTAGAAGGCCGCCTGGATGAGCCGCTCGAAATCGGCCTGGCTGCACGCGCGAGGATTCGACTGGTGGCAGGCGTCCGCCATCGCCTTCTCGACCAGCCGCGGGATCATCTCGCGCTTGACGCCGGCCTGCGACAGCTTCCGCGGCAGCCCGCACTGGGCGCGCAGGTCGTCGACCATCTGCGCGCAGGCGTGGGCGCGCTCCTGCACGCTCATCCGCGCGTCAGCGCCGAGGGCGACGGCCGCCGTGGCGAGCCGCTCCTCGGCGGCCGCGCGGTTGAACTCGATCACGGTCGGGAGCATCAGCGAGTTGGCCAGCCCATGGTGGGTGCCCGCCACCGGCGTGAGCGCGTGCGCCACCGAGTGGCAAGCGCCGAGCCCTTTCTGGAACGCGATGGCGCCCATCGCGCTCCCCAGCAGCATCTGCTCGCGGGCATCGATGTCCTTGCCGTTCTTGACGGCGCGTCCGAGGTGCTGGCCGATGCGGCGCAAGCCGTCGAGCGCGATCGCGTCGGCGAGAGGATGATCGCCTTTGGCGACGTACGCCTCGAGATTGTGGGTGAGCGCATCCATTCCGGTCGCCGCGGTGATGAACGGGGGGAGGCCCGTGGTCAGCTCCGGATCGAGGATGGCGGCGTCCGCGAGCAGGTACGGGCTGAAGATGACCACCTTGGTGCCGTCGATCACCAGCACCGTGGAACGTCCCACCTCGCTCCCCGTGCCGGCGGTGGTCGGCACGGCAAGGAAGGGCGGCTGCCGCTCGGTGATGTACTTGTCGCCGCCCTGCGCGTCGTCGTAGCGACCCAGCGGCGGGTCGTGGTGCACCAGCAGCCGGATCGCCTTCCCCATGTCCAGCGACGCGCCGCCGCCCACCGAGACGAGGGCGTCCGCGCCGCCTGCGCGGTACGCCTCGATGCCCTTCAAGGCGTCCGCGTCGGTCGGATTGGGATCGAACTCGCTGAACACCGTGAACGGCACGCCCGCCTGCTCCAGCAGGGGTGTCACGAACCGCAGCAGGCCGGCCTGCAGGATCCCCTTGTCGGCGACCAGCAGCAGCCTGCGCGCTCCAACGCGCTTCAGCTCGGCGGGCAGCTCGCGGATGGCGCCGCGGCCGTGGACGATCCGGGTGGGAAACGACATGACGGACGGCATGGAAGCTCCCTGGGTGAAGTTCGCCAAGTCCCGTTCCAAGAGGCTGCGCCGACTGCCTCCGGCGCTAGATGATCTCGAAATACCGCTCCAGCTCCCACTTGGTCACCGCCGATTCGAACTGGCGGCATTCCCACTCGCGGGTGCGCACGTAGTGGTCGACGAAGGCGTCGCCGAGGAGCTCGCGCGTCTCCTTGCTCCGCGAAAGGGCCTCGGTCGCCGCGCGCAGCGTCGGCGGGAGAGGCTCCGCTTTCGCGTCGTAGCCGTTGCCCACCGTCTCCGGCGGAAGCGGCAGCTCGTGCTGGATGCCGTACAGTCCGGCGGCGACCGAGGCGGCGATCGCGACGTAGGGGTTCATGTCGGCGGCCGCGAACCGGTACTCCACCCGCGTCGAGGCCGGCGACCCGGGAATGACGCGCAGGGCGGTGGTGCGGTTCTCGACCCCCCAGGTGGCCATCGTCGGAGACCAGGCCCCGCGGACCATGCGCTTGTACGAGTTCACGGTCGGGGCGATGAGCGCCGTCATCGCCGGCATCAGCGCCACCTGCCCGGCCGCGTAGTGCTGCATCGACTTGCTCATCCCCTTGTGCGCGCGCGGGTCGAGGAAGAGCGGATGCCCGTCCACCGTCCACAGCGACTGGTGCAGGTGCCCGCTGCAGCCGGGCAGCTCCTTGCTCCATTTGGCCATGAAGGTCGGCATCACCGCGTGGCGCGCGCAGATCTCCTTCACCGCGGTCTTGAACAGCGCCGCCTTGTCCGCGCCGCGGAGCATCTGGTCGTAGCGGATGGCGGCCTCGTACACTCCCGGCCCGGTCTCGGTGTGGAATCCCTCCACCTCGACGTCGAACGCCGCCAGCGAATCCTGGAGGTCGTGCACCAGCGAGGCGTTCTCGCTCGCCCGCAGCCACGAGTACCCGAACATCCCCGGCGAAAGCGGCGTCAGGTTGGCGTATCCCTTCGCCCGCACCGATTCCGGGGTCTCGCGGAAGAGGAAGAATTCGTATTCGGACGCTACCTTGAGGGAGAAGCCCATCGACCGCGCCTTCTCCTCCACGCGCTTGAGCAGCTGGCGCGGAGAGACGGCGAGCGGCTTGCCGGGCTCGGCCTCGAAGTCGAGCAGGAAGGCGGCGGTCCCTGGCTCCCAGGGGATCATCCGGAAGGTCGAGAGATCGATGGTGGCGCGCACGTCCGGGTACCCTGTGTGCCATCCGGTCACGGTGGCGTTGTCGTAGAGCTGATCGCCCAGGTCCCAGCCGAAGATCACGTCGCAGAACCCCAGCCCGCCGTCGGCGGCGCCCCAGAACTTCTCCAACGACAGGTACTTGCCGCGCAGGACGCCGTCGACGTCGAAGCCGCCCAGCTTCACCTTCCGAACCCCGTGCTTCTGGAATTGCTCGCGCAGGGCCTCGATCTGGGTGCCTCGCGTCTTCTCCATGGGGACCGCCTTTTGCCGGGGGGACTCTTCTGCCGCCATTCCACGGTGGAGCCGGGTGCAACGGCCGTCAAGCGCTCGGCGACCCGGCCGCGGGCAGAGGACTCGCGCAAGCGCCCCGGAACCGTTATCTTCCATGGCGGAGGGTTTCCGATGTCCATACCTCGACTGGTGGTCGTGCAGACCGGCACCGCGGCCGCGGAGATCGTGCGCGAGCATGGCGACTATCCCGAGTGGTTCAGCCGCGCGCTGGGGGCCGAGCTGCCGGTGCTGCGCGCGCACCTCGGCGGAAAGCTCGAGCTGCCGGCGGGCACCCAAGGAGTGCTGGTTTCCGGGTCGCCGCTGTCGCTCACCCAGCCGGAACCCTGGATGGACGAGGTCGCAGCAGAGCTGCTCCGCATCGGCGAGCGCGGCACGCCGGTCCTGGGCGTCTGCTTCGGTCACCAGCTACTCGGGCGCGCGTCTGGCTCGAAGGTCGTCCGGAACCCGAAGGGGCGCGAGATGGGGACGGTTCGCGTGCAGCTCACCGCCGAAGGCCGCAAGGATCCCTTGTTCCGCGGCTGGGTCCCGGAGAGCGGCCTGGTCGACGTGCAGGCCACCCACCTCGACTCGGTCGACCCGGTGCCTGCCGGCGCCACGCTGCTCGCCTCCAACGAGAGGTGCGCGACGCAGGCCCTGCGGTTCTCCGACGCCGTGGCATCGGTCCAGTTCCACCCCGAGTTGGATCCGGACACGCTGCGCGACCTGATCGACTCCCGTTCCGGGATCCTGCGCGCCGAGGGCCTGGACCCAGACACGTTGCGCGCGGACGTCCGCGAGACCGACTCGGCGCGCTTGCTCCGAGCCTTCGCCGACCAGGCCCGCCGCAGCTAGCCGCCGCCGTATCCGGCGGCGCTACGCTTTCATGGCGCGGCCATCATTGGAGGCGCCGTGGGCCGCCCCCGCGGTCCTTGTGGCGGCGTGCGTCTTGACGCCAGCCTGCCACACGGGCGTAGGCTCGCTCACATGAACGTCCGCGCGATCCTCATCGGTGCTGGCGTAGCCGCGCTCGGCGGTTTCGCCCTCTACGACTACAACAGCCCTGACTCGCGGCGCGCCCGTGCGCTCCACGACGTAGAGACCCTCAAGCCCGACGTGAAGCCGCACGCGTGCCTCCCGCCGGGTCCGCTGTCCCGCGCCTTCGCGGTCTCGATCGCGCTCGACGCGCTTCCGCCGACCACGTTCGACAGCGACGCGCGCAAGCGGGGGCTCATCAAGCACGACTGCATCCGGGGCGCGGCCCAGCACTCGACGGTGGATCGGCTCCTCGACGCCACCGGCGAGGACGTCGTCGCCTACGCGGCCAAGGTGGTCGAGTCGTGTCCGTACAACAAGAACGAGTACCCGGTCCCCGAGTGCGTGGCGCTGGACATCCTGGGCCGCCGCGCGGACGCCTCGCCGGGCGCCGTGGCGGCTCTGGAGAAGATCGCCACCGAGAGGAAGCACGGGAAGGAAGTCTGGGAGGGTGCCCTGTACCGGTTGATCTCGCTGCCGTCGTGGCGCACGCCGGCGCAGCTCGCCACCCAGCTCGCCTCGGAGCCCGAATGGGAGATCCGCGAGCTGCTCCTCGAGAAGGTGCGGGAGCGGCGCGACGTCTCCACCCGCGCCTCGCTGGAAGCCGCGTTCTCCAAGGAAGAGGACCAGAGCACCAAGGGGCGGATCAAGGCGGCCCTGCTCGAGCTCGAGAACCCCGGCAAGTGCGTGGTGGAGGACGAGGGGCGCGCCGACGACGGCACTTGCCGGTACGTGTGCCGGGATCAAAACCTGCGGCTGCGCTACCCCAAGGAGAAGGGGCCCTGCCCGCTGGTGCGTGAGCCCGAGCCGCCCAGCGCCGCCGCCAAGGCGCCGGTGAACTCGGCCGCGCTCGCGAAGTAAGCGCTACAACACCGGCACCGGACCGAGCAGCTCCATCCCGCCGGGATGGGCAGCGCAGCGCATTCCGGCGATGAGGACGCCCGCGCGCCTGGCGGATCGCAGCGCCCGGGCGAACGCCGGGTCGATCGTCTCGTCCGCCGCGATGGCGCGGACGTCGCCGCGCTGCGCGCAGAGCACCAGCGCCGCCCGGAGCCCTCGCCGCGCGCGGCGCGCCAGCAGGGCGAGGTGCCGCAGGCCGCGCAGGGTGGGCGCATCCGGGAACAGCGCCACTCCGTCGCGCGCCGCTCCCACGCTCTTCACCTCGCAGGGAACGTCCTCTCCGGTCGGCGCGCGCAGCAGGAGGTCGATGCGCGGCCTCGGACGCGCGCGGAGCCGTGGAAGCGTGAGCTCCCGACCCACCACCGAGTGTCCGGCGAGCTCGGGCAACAGATAGCGTTCCAGCGCCGCCGCCAAAAGCCGCGGCGCTCCGGCGGGATCGAGGCTGACCCACGGCGACGGCGGCGTCCGGGCGCGAGCGAGCAGCACCGTGTACCGCGTGCGCCGCGGCGGCATGCCGGGCTGCACTGCCGCTTCGACGAGCACCAGCGGCTGGCCGGGCAAGAGGAGGTCGAGACACCGTCCCCGGTCCGGGACATGGGCCTCCACGGCGCCGTGGCCGATCCGGCAGATCGCCAGGAACTTGTTGGGTCTGTCGACCAGGGTGGCGAAGATGGGCGGCCCGCTCCACCGGTGCGGGATGAGGCCGTTGGCTGGAAGGCGCATGGCGCGATGATCTATCCCGGGCGGGCGCGCGCCGCTCGAGGGCGCGTGGACAGCCCCTTCGCCGCTCTGGTAGTGCACTGGCCCGCGCTTCCTGCGCCTGGGCGACGATTCCTTGGACCTGGTTCGACTGGAACGCGCGGTGATCGGCTATCGCACTCCGCTCCTTCCGCCGCTGGACCTCTCCGTCCGCTCGGGCACCACGCTCGGCGTGTTGGGGCCGAACGGCGCCGGCAAGACCGCGCTGCTCAAATCGATGCTCGGGTTGTTGCCGCTGCTCGGCGGGCGTCTGGTCTTCCCGATGGGCCGGCCGCCGCGCGTGGGATACGTCCCGCAGCGCGACCGCCTCGATCAGAGCTGGCCGCTCTCGGTCCTCGACGTGGTCCTGATGGGCCGCACCAGCCTGCTCGGCCCGCTCCGGCGATTCGGCGCGCGGGATCGGCAGCGCGCCCGGGAGGCGCTGGACGAGATCGGCATGGGCGAGCTCGCCGATCGCCCGCTGTACGCGCTCTCGGGCGGCCAGCACCAGCGGGTGCTCATCGCGCGCGCCATCGCGGCCGAGCCCGAGCTGCTGGTCCTCGACGAGCCGACCAGCGCCATGGATCCCGCCGCCGAGCGCGTCCTGCTCGAGCTGGTCGAGCGCCTCAAGCGCGCGCACAACCTGTCCGTGGTGCTGGTCACCCACCAGCTCACCGCGGTGGCGGGCTTCGCCACGGAGGTGGCGCTGGTCGACCGCGCGCGCGGGCTCTTCGAGGTCGGCCCCGCCCGCGAGATGATGACCACCGATCGCCTCGGGCGCCTGTACGGGCGCGAGGTGCACGTCGCGGAGATCGACGGCCAGATCGCGGTGGTGATCGGTCCTCCGGTGCATCCCGAGCGCGGCGGCGCGGGTCCGTCGGAACGCCGACCGTCCGAGGAGGCCTGAAGTGAGCGGCTTCGCGGAGTTCTGGGCAGGCCGCGAGCTGTGGCGGGAGCCGCTGCTCGCCGGCGTCCTCGCCGCCGCGCTGCTCTCGTACCTGGGCGTCTTCGTCGTCCTCAGGCGCATGGTGTTCGTCTCCGCCGCGCTCTCGGAGATCAGCGGCGTGGGCGTCGCCACCGCCTTCTACGTCGGCTCGGTCGCCGGCATCGACCCGCACACCCACGGGGCCATCCCGCTCCTGCTC
>DATFUN010000344.1:0-4614 GCA_035260805.1 Myxococcales bacterium
GGTCCGTACGTCGCCGCGCTCGAGTCGTCCGCGGACGAGGCTGCGTTGCGCTGCCCGGATCCGGCCGTGCGCGCCGGCGCCCTTGCCTGGAAACTCCAGGCAGTGCCGCTCGCGCAGGACGCGCTGCTCCAGCCGGATCCCCTGGTCGCGCTGATCGATGGCTGGGCGTATGCGGTCCAGCTCCGCGACCTGCTCGCGGGCGAGCGCGGGCGAGCCGCGCTCGGAGCCTGCAGCGGGGCCGCAGCCGCTTCGATGGGGCGCGTGGCCGAGCAGGGCCGTGCGATCGTGGCCGGCCTGGCGCCCGACGACGTGGCACGCGCGGACCGATTCGTCCGGCGCTGGGCGTCGGAGCACCCGCTCCAGGCGCTAGCAGCGCCCCGCGCTACCGTTGCAGCGGCGCTCGCGCCGGCGACGGCGCGCAAGGAGCTGGGCGCCCTGGCGGCGGTGGGAACGATCGTCGAGACGATGGACGACCTGATGGTCCGCATCGCCGCGTATCGGGAGACCATCCTGAAGGAGGCGCGCTGGACAGGCGAGCTGGCCGCCGCACAGGTTGGAGCGAGCGATCTCGCCGCGCGTGCCGCGGAGGATGCCGGCCGCATCGCGCTGGCCGCCGACCGCATGAGCGCCCTCGCGGCGCGCGTCCCCGTGCTCCTCGAGCGCGAGCGCGAGGCGGCCCTCTCGGCGGTGCGCGGGGAGCGGGAGGCGGTGCTCGCGGACATCGATCGCCAGCGGGTCGACACGCTCCGGGCGCTGCAGAGCGACATGGACGCGGCCTTCGGCCGGGTCGACGGACTGTCGCGCGGCGCCATCGACGAGGCTGCCGCGCGCGCGGAACGCATCGTGGATCGCGCGTTTCTACGCACCGCCGAGCTCGTGCTCGGTGTCGCCGCGCTCACCATTCTCGCGGCCCTGGTGGTCGCGCGCGCTCTGGGCGTTCGCACCCTGACGGCGCGCCGCACCTGAATCAGGGGAGATCGGTCTGCTGCTGCGGGTTTGTCCGCCTGGCCTGGATTGCTGCCGGACACGAACCTCCAGGGGGCATGGAGCTCACGGGCAGATCCGGCGACGGCGAGCACCGCCACCCGAGGCTGGCGTTCGTCGTCGGTCTGGCTTGCTGGGGCGCAGACGCCGCCGCGGCGAGGGCGCGCGCGTGGTCTTCCCGCTCCGAAACTGCGCCCACGCCCGCCGCGCCTGAGCCGCCTGGCCCGGGCCACCTCCGCGCGCGCGGGCTGCTCCTCGGACTGGCGGTCACGATTTCGGCCCGGGGGCGCTCCGCGCTGAAGCGGGGTGGCATTGCCGCCACGCCAGTGGTGCGTGGCTTCCTACGATGCGGCCGGACTGCGCTGAAGATCCCAGGCGTGAGCGGCACGATGCGTCGTGCGGCCGCTCTCCGCGAACAGGCCGCTCTGCGCGTCGAGCGGATCGCGGCGAGCGGGGAGCTCGAGGCGGCACGCTGCCAGCGGCTGGCCAGGATCGGCGTCGCCGAGATCGTCGACGGCACCCTTGGGGCCGTCGCGCGCGCCTCCGAGATACGCGAGGTGCTGGTCGAGCAGTCGGCTGGCCTCATGGGCGAGGCGGTCGTCGAGGTGAGGCGCCAGGCGGAGCGTGCCGACTCGCTGCTCGAGGATGCGCTGCGGTCGTTCCTGGGCCTGCGCCGGCGGGGCGCGCCGCCGGCGAACGAGGCGAGCGCAGCAAGTCACGCCTGATGGCGTCGATCGGCGCCGAGCCAGTCCCCGGTGAGGCGCTGGAGCCGGCAGGCCTGGTCACGCGCTTGCTGGCGGACGCCGTGGATGCGCTCGTGCTGGCGGCCGTGTTCCTCGGCGTGCGCTTCGGCCTCGCCGCGCTCGGTGCGGTCCTGGTCGTGTCGCCCCGTTTCGTGCACGTGCTCGGACTCGGCATTCGCTGGGCGGCGAGCGTGCTGCTCGTCCCCGCCTACCACGTGCTGTTCTGGACCGTGGCCGGCAAGACGCCCGGAAAGTGGCTGCTCGGCCTGCGCGTCGTGACGAGCGAAGGAGGCGCGATCCGGCCCGGCCGGGCGCTGCTCCGGTTCGTGGGGTTGACGATCTCCATCGCGCCGCTGCTCGCAGGCGTGCTCGCCATCGCCTTCAACGCCAGGCGCCGCGCCTGGCACGACCGCATCGCGGGGACGCTCGTCGTTTACGACCGCAGCCCGGCGGCGCCGCGCGTCCGGTTGCGGCTCGCGCCGGCGGCCCGGTTGCACGGCTGACACCATCGTCACTTCGCCATCGCGCTGCTCTTCGCCCGGAGGCCCTGTTGCAGCTCTTCCCACTGCCGCTCCGCCAGGACCGCCTGCTGGCGCTTCTGCAGCGCCTCCGCATCTGCCTGGGCCTGCTTCGCGGCTGCGTCGCTGACGGCCTTGTCGAAGCTCGACGGGTCGTACTTGTCCGCCGCAGGCACCGCAGCGGATTTGAGCGCGCGCAGTTTCGCCTGATCCACCTGTGCGCTCGCGGCGTCGAGGCGCCGCTGCGCCGCCGTCGCCTCTGCCTGGCAGGCTTGCTTCAGCTTCGCTGCGTAGTCCGCGTGCGCCGCCGCCTCCCGTTCGTGGATGGCCGCGCTTTGGCTCGCTCCCTGTGCGCGATCCAGGGCGGCGGGATTCCGGGACTCGCTCGCCATCTTCGCCTCGGCTTCGGCCCGCTTCTTGTCCGACTCGACTGCCGGAACGTCCGCCTGCGCAAGCTCCTCCTCGTGATCGGCCTCTTTGAGGCGCAGTTGCGCGCGGGCCAGGTTGTCGCGTGCGGCCATTTCGTTCCGCTGCGCGGTCTCGACGACCGCCATCTGCTGCGGACTGAGCCGTCCGTAGTCCACGTCGGCGATTTTCGGGGCCTCCGCCTTCTGCGAAGCACAGGCCAACAGGAGCGAGCCTCCTGCGAGCGCGACGAGCCTGTTCATGGCTACCTCCGATCCACCTGCTGGGACTGTGACGATTGCGGAGTCAGCGGGCGGATCGCCATCCGGGCCCCCCCGTCCGGCCTTCGGGAAAATCCCCTACCCGGGGCGCCGCGGGTTGCCCAGGGACGAGGCGTTCAGCCACTGGCGAACGGTGAGCAGCGGCGGCTGCACTCGTCGGTCTGGTAACAGCCGGGTAACAAAATCTTTGGGATTCGGTGAGAGGAACGCGGTCCCTTGGGATCCGGCTTCCGCGCTAACCGCGCGATTCGATGAGGGTAGGGGACTCACCGCGACTTGCCGTCGTAGTAGCGGACCGCCGGGCTGCCGGACGGATAGAAGACTCCGAGCAGGCGCAGCTCGGTATCGCTCGTGTTCTCCACGCAGTGCATCTGCCGGCGCGGCAGGTAGATGCAGCAGCCGCGCTCGATGGGCGCCGACCGGTTGCCGGCCCACAGAAGGCCGCGTCCCTGGAGGATGCAAAGCACTTCTTCGTAATCGTGGTAGTGGGCCGGCGCGCGCCCGGGAGGGATGGCGCCGACGAATTGCGTGACCTGCGATCGCCCGATGTGGTGGTCGAGCAGCACGCTGTACCAGCGGTCGCCGGTGGTTTCCGAGATGCACTCGTCCAAACGCACCACGACAGGCGGCGCGCGGGTGGCGGCGGCCTCCGCCGACTCGCCCGGGTCGGGGCAGCGCGAGCTGACCAGCGTCATCGGCGTGGAAGCCTCGATCTCGTAGCGCGCCCCGGGTGGAACGTAGAAGCCGGTGTCGGTCCCGATGGGTCGCGAGCCGCCTTCAAAAAGCAGCGCGCCGGCGCCTTCGAACACATAAAGGACCTCGTCGCAGGCCGCGCCGCCCAGTGAGGGTGAGCGGCCGGGGGCGAGCTCCAGAACGCGCAGCGAGATGGCGGCCGCGCCGCTTTCGCGGCCGGCGTGCTGCCAGACGCGCAGGGTGCCGTGCTCACGCGCCGCCCCTTCCCGAAGCCCGCTGACGCGGCAGCGGCCCGTCAATTCGATGGGCATGGCTCAGATCCTGCCCGACGCGGCGGCGGAAAGGGAAGTATCATGGCCGGCAGAGGAGCCGCGGCATGGACGACCGGAAGAGCCAGGGCATCGAGGCCACCAACCAGGCCTTCGTCCGCTACGACCAGGTGAACAAGAAGCAGGAATACCACCTGGCCGAAGGGCGGCATCAGGAAGCGTTCGACGACCAGACGCGCATCCAGACCTGCGACATCGGCAGGGTCCTCCACGGGAACGAAGCGGACAAGAAGGACTTCGCGCGCGAATTGGGCGGGGCGCTTCGCTCGATCGGCTTCGCCATCCTCGAGGGCCACGGCATCGCTTCCGCGCTCTACAGCGAGGCCGAGCAGCGGACGGAGCAGCTCTTCACCGCCACCAGCCTTGCCGACAAGCTCCGCTTCCGCGCCGAGCGGCATGGCTCGGTCAACCAGGGATACTTTCCCATCAAGGAGACGAGCGGCATCCATCCCGATCTGGTCGAGGGTTGGGTCTTCTGCCGCCGCGCCTTCGATCTGGACGGCGATGCCGCGTTCCGCTGGCAGGATTACTGGCCGCGCGCCGATGCCGAGCCGTTCTTCCGCCAGCTCGTGCAAGCGCATGAAAAGCTCATCCTTCCGGTGATGCAGAGCCTCCTGCGCGATCTCGGCTGTGATCCGCATCTCTACGACCGCAGGCTCAG
>DATFUN010000345.1:0-10195 GCA_035260805.1 Myxococcales bacterium
CGCGCTCACGCGGCTCGCCTCGCCGTGCTGCAGGATCCAGAACCAGAGCATCGACGCGCCCACGCTGAGCACCACCACCAGGTAGGCCAGGCTGATGAGGAGCGGCGCGGTCCACTGGATGTGCGGCGGCCCCTCGATCAGCAGCGCCGCGGGGACCAGGGCCAGGCCGGCGCAGAGCAATTGCGCCGCGTTCAGCACGACCGGGTGCGGCCGGGTGCGCATGCGTTTGTAGACCACGTTGGAGAAGACGAACGAGAGGACGCCGGCCAGCGAGAGCAACACGTCGACGGGGCGGGCGGCGCTCGATCCTGCTCTGGTGTGCATGGCGAGCACCACGCCGGCGAATCCCAGGAGAAGGCCGGCCGCCTTGCGCGGAGTGAGCGGCTCCCGCAACAGCCACGGCGCGACCAGCGCCAGGATGAGTGGATTCGTGCTGGCGACGATGGAGCCCATCCCGGCGGACATGTGCCGCAATGCCTCGTAGCTGAGCCCCAGGTACAGGGCATTGCCGCCCAGCCCGATCGCGAACAGGCGGAGCCAGGTCGCGCGGTCGCGCGGTACCGGCAGCCGGGCGACCCACACGCCCGCGAAGAGCAAACCGCCGGCGAGCAGGAACCGCACGGCGAGGATGGTCAGCGGCGGTGCGCCCCGCGCCAGGATCCGGCTGGGCACGAAAGCGCTCGCCCAGAGGAACACGTAGAGGATGGCCGCGGCCACGCCCAGCACCGGGCGGGCGCGCCGCTGTGTGGGCAGGGGGACCTCGGCCACGGCTCGATGAGATGTCAGTTGGGGCGGCGCGGTTCGGCGCGCTGCTGGAGGTCTTCGATCTGCTCGCGGGCATCGTCGAGCTGCGCCCGCAGATCCTGGACCTCCGCCTCGCGCTGGCGCAGCCGCGCCTGCACGTCGGCCAACTGGAACAAGAGCCCGCGGATCTGAGTCATCAGGCGCGCGGGCTCGGACTGCTGCGGCTCCGCATTCGGTGGCGGCGGCGCGGCGGGCTGGGGCGGCAGCGCGGGTTTCGAGGTGGCGAGCGGCGCGTCCTCCGCTTCCAGCGCCTCGCTGATGTCCCGCAGGATCGCCTCGGGGTCGCCCGCGGTCCGGGCTCCCGGCGTGCGCGGAGCCGCCGGGGGAGAAGCCCAGGGAACGTCCTCGCGGTGCATCGCATCCGGATTGGTGCGGCGCAGCTCGGGCGCCACCACCGCCTGCATCCGCTCGATGCCCAGCGCCGTGAGCAGCTCCTCGAGCCGGTCGGCCTCGTCCGCCTCGATCTCGGTGAACTGCACGCCGAGCCCGGGGATGAACCGCGCGGTGGCCGCCTCCTCGGGCGTGATCACCCCGGCGACCAGACCGGAGAGGTGCAGCGACTTGCGCCCGCCCGGCTTGACCAGATCGATCTGCAGCACGGTCCCTTGCGGAAGCTGCTGCTCGGTGCGCAGGAACAGCCCTCCCGCAGAGAGGTTCTCCACCTGGCAGGCGAATGCCGCCGAGGGCCCGCGGACGTGCGCGACGACCCCGCGGGGCCGCACGCGCGTGTACTTTCTCTTTTCCTTCGTGGTCGGCACGGCCGGGAGTCTACCGCGATGCGTGCGCCGCGGAGAAGAATCGTGCCACGGCCGGAGCCTGGGCAGCCCGGAACGCGGCGCAGGTGCGCAGCTTCTCGACGGCCTGCGCATAGCGCCGCGGACCGCCAGGCAACGCCGCCATGCGCTCCCGGAAGAAGGCTTCCATGCCCGCGCGCTTCGATTCGTCGCAGAGGACGGATCCGGTGGCAACCAGCCCGGCGGCCTCGCGAAACGGCAGCCTTGCCGCCAGGTTGTCGAAGTTCTCGCGGACGAAGTCGTACGCGGCCCCGCGGGCCTCCAGCGAGCGCGTCGCGCCGTAGACCAGCGCGATCGCCTCGCGGACCGGGAACTCGTCGGAGAGCGCCAGCCGCATCGCGTCGCGAGCGATCGCGGGTTCCCGGAAGCTACCCATGGCCTCGAGGAGCAGCAGGCGGTAGTGCCGATCGCGTTCCTTGCGGGCAGCGTCGTGCAGGGCATCGAAGAGGGCCCGGTCCCCGTGCTGGGCGGCCACCGCCAGGGCGACCGGGGCCACGGTCGCGTCCACCGCGCGGCGGTCCGCGAGCCACGCCTGCGTCCGGGAACGCGCCTGCGAGACGACTTCCGGATCGTCGGCCGCGTGCCCCAGCACCTCGAGGAGCGACGCCCGGAGCAGCTTGACCTCGTCCGACTCTCCCCGGCGCGGCGTCCAGCCGAGCTGGCGCGCGCGGGCGGCGTACAAGCCGTGGATCCAGCGTCGATACTGCGGCAGATCCGCCTCGCGGAGCAGGTCGTCGTCGCGGACCCGGCTCGCCACCGCGATGGTCGCCTCGACCACGTGCCGATCGGGATCGCGCGCGAGCGGCGCCAGCACCCGGAGCAGCTCGTCGTGTCCCAGCTTGCCGGCGCGCGAGAGCGCCACCAGGTCCTGCAAGGCGGCGACGCGTTCCGCCGGCACCAGGCGCCGCCCGCCGTCCGCCAGGAGCCGCTCCTGGTGCGCGGACAGGAGGTAGTATCCGGCCCCTCCTGGATTGGGGATGACGCCGGTCGGGCAGCTGCGCGCCGGAAGCTCGGCCGAGCCGGACTTCTCCGCCAAGAGCGCGCAAGTCCGGCCGCCGCTCCACCGCGCGCAGACAGGGACCTGCCACACCTGCTCCCGCTCCTGCGTGGTGGGCTCCGCGCCGAGGGGCACGTACCGCTCCTGCGAGAGCTCGAGCCGCGGCGGCTTTCCGGGCTCGCAGCGCAGCTGCGCCGTCACCAGCGGGACGCCGGGTTGGTCGAGGAAGCTGGAGAACGCCGTCTGCACGTCGACGCCGGCCTGGTTGGAGACGTCGGAGAGGAACTCTCTCGCGGTCGCGCTCGAGTACGCGTGCGCCCTCAAGTATCGCTGCACGCCGCTGCGGAACTTTTCCGGGCCGACGAACTGCTCGAACATGTGGATGACCGAAGCGCCCTTCTGGTAGGTGATCGCGTCGAACGCGTTGAGCATGTCGTCGTTCGATCCGATCGGCTGGCGGATGCGCCGCGCGGTGAGCAGGCTGTCCGCCGCCAAGGCTCGCCCGCGCGTCTCCACCCGGTCCAGGGCCGCGCCCCATTCCGGGTGCCACGACTCGAGCGTCTTGTAGGTCATCCAGGTGGCGAACGCCTCGTTCAGCCACAGGTCGTCCCACCACGCGTTGGTGACCAGATCCCCGAACCACATATGGGCGAATTCGTGCGTGGAGACGCTCGCCTGCCTGCGGCGGAAGTCGGGCGTGTCCTCGCCGGGAGGCACCAGCAGGAGCGTGGAACCGTAGGTGACGAGCCCCACGTTCTCCATCGCACCGCGCCCGAGCGGCACCGCGATCACGTCGAGCTTCTCGAAGGGATAGGCGATCCCGAACCAGTCCTCGAGCCGCGGCACGATCTGCGGAGTGATCTCCTTCGCCCAGCCGGCCTGCGGAACGAGGCCCTTCGGCACGATCACGCCGATCGCGGTGCCGCCCTCGCCCGCTTTCCCTGCGTCGATGCGCTCCCAGGGGCCCACGGCGAAGGCCGTGAGGTAGCTGGGCAGCGGCCGGGTCGGCGCGAATCGCACGAGCGTGAATCCGTCGCCGATGTCGCGCTGGGCCACGACGGGGGTGTTGGCGAATGCGCTCTGTCCAGTCTTGATGCGGAGCGTGAGCTGCCAGGGCACCTTGTAGGAGGGTTCGTCGAAGCAGGGGTACGCGCGCCGCGCGTCGATCGGCTCGAAGTGGGTCGAGACGTACCAACGGCCGCCGTCCTCCGTCTGGAAGATCCCCGCGCTGTCGCGGCGCGAGATGCGTCCCGCGTACCTCAAGCGCAGGAGCGCGTCGCCGGGAGGCAACGGCCTCTCGAAGGCGATACCGACGAAGTCCTTCGGCTGCGCGAGCACGCGCCCCGGGAAGGCCTCCCCACCCGCCCGGGCTTCGGCCTCCAGAATCCGCAGATCCTGCGCGTTCAGCCACACGACCGGGGTGGGGGCGAGCACGTCGAGGTCGATTTCCATGACCCCTTCGAAGCCATCCTGGTCCGGCACGATGGTGAGGGACGGCCGGTAGCGCACCGGACGCACTCCCTCCGGCAGCCGGAGCGGGGGCGGGTGCATGTGAGCCGGCTCGGCCTCCGGGGCGGTGGTGCTCGCCGACGCCGTCGGGTTCGTGCTGGGGCCCGGCTCCGGCGTGGACGGCGCGGGCGCTCCTCGGTCGGTGGCGCAGCCCAATGCGAGAAGGAGTGGGAGCAATCGCTTCATGTGCAAAGACCTCCGGGGCGCGCACGATCCCGCGGGCGCGGGCAGTTTGCAAACCTGCGCGCCCGCTCCGCGTGCAGTACAAGGAACCGTGCCCGCCGTGCTCGAGCTCGAAGGAGTGGCGCACCGGTTCGGACGCCTGGGGCCGCTGGACCTGCGCGTCGCCGAGGGCGAGACGCTGGCGGTGCTGGGCCCCAGCGGCGCCGGGAAGACCACGCTGCTGCGGCTCCTCCTCGGCCTGCTCGCGCCCGACCAGGGGGTGGTCCGCTTCCGGGGCGAGGACGTGCGCGCGCTGGATCCGGCCGCTCGGCGCCGCCGCATCGGGTACGTCGTGCAAGGTGGCGGGCTGTTCCCGCACCTGACCGCCGAGGGCAACGTCACGCTGGTCGCGCGCTGGCTGAAGTGGCCCCAGGAGCGCATCGCGCGGCGGCTGGAGCAGCTCCAGCACCTGGCGCGGCTGCCCGAGGGCGCGCTGCAACAATACCCCGCGCAGCTCTCGGGCGGGCAAGCGCAGCGCGTGGGCCTCCTCCGCGCGCTGATGCTCGACCCGGAGGTGCTGCTCCTCGACGAGCCGCTCGGCGCGCTCGATCCGGTGACCCGCTTCGATCTGCAGGAGGACCTGCGGACCGCCTTCGAGCAGCTGCGCAAGACGGTGGTCCTGGTGACGCACGACCTGGGGGAGGCGGCTTTCTTCGCGCACCGCATCGCGCTGCTGTACCAGGGGCGCATCGCGCAGGAGGGCACTTTCGAGGAGCTCTCGCGCGCCCCGGCCGATCCGTACGTGGCGCGCTTCATCCACGCGCAGCGCGCTCCGCTGGAACGCCTCCGATGATCCTAGCCCTCCTCGCCGTGGTGCAGATCGGCTCCAAGGCGTTCACCGAATCGGTGATCGTCGCGGAGATGGCCGCGCAGGTCGTCCGGAGCGCGGGGGTTTCTGCGGTGCACCGCCGCGAGCTGGGCGGCTCGCGCATCCTCTGGGACGCGCTCCTGCGCGGCCAGATCGACGCCTATCCCGAGTACACCGGCACCATCGCGCAGGAGCTCTTGCCGGGCCAGGGCGATCTGCGCGACCGGGTCGCCGCGAAGGGCGTGGTGATGTCGCGGTCGCTCGGGTTCTCGGACAGCTACGCCATCGGCATGGCGCGGCGCACGGCGGAGCGGCTCGGGATCCGCACCCTGGACGATCTGGCGCGCCACCCCGAGCTGCGGCTCGGGTTCAGCAACGAGTTCATGGACCGGAAGGACGGCTGGCCCGCCCTGCGCGCCGCCTACCGGCTGCCGCAACGGAACGTCCGCGGGCTGGAGCACGACGTGGCCGTGCGCGCGCTCGCCGGCGGCGCCATCGATGCGACCGACCTCTACACCACCGACGCCGAGATCGCTGCGTACGACCTGGTGGTCCTCGAGGACGTGCGCCGCTTCTTCCCCGACTACGAGGCGGTGCTCTTGTGGCGCAAGGACCTCCCGGCGAGCGCCGTCGAGGCGTTTCGCAGGCTCGAGGGGCGCATCTCGGCACGCCAGATGATCGAGCTGAACGCGAGGGTCAAGCTCCGCCGCGAGCCGGAAGCGCAGGTCGCCGCCGAGTTCCTCGCATCGGCGCTCGACGTGCGGAGCACGCCGCGGATCGAGAGCCGCGCCCGCCGCATCGCCGCGCGCACCGTCGAGCACCTGCAGCTCGCGGGACTCTCGCTGGCCCTCGCGGTGGTCGTCGCGATCCCGCTGGGCATCGCCGCCGCGCGCAGGCCCCGCAGCGGGCAGGTGCTGCTCGGGTTTGTCGGACTGGTGCAGACCATCCCGTCGCTGGCGCTGCTCGTCTTCATGATCCCGCTCCTCGGGATCGGAGCCCGCCCCGCCATCGCGGCGCTGTTCCTCTACAGCCTGCTCCCCATCGTGCGGAACACGGCCGCGGGGCTTTCGGGCATCCCGCCCGAGATCCGGGATTCCGCCGAGGCGCTGGGCCTGCCCCGCCTGGCCCGGCTGCGGCTGATCGAGCTGCCCATGGCCTCGCCCAGCATCCTCGCGGGAATCCAGACCGCGGCGGTCATCGACGTGGGCACCGCGACGCTGGGAGCCCTGATCGGCGCCGGCGGGTATGGGCAGCCCATCCTCACCGGCATCCGCCTCGCGGATCTCGGGCTCATCCTGGAGGGCGCGGTCCCCGCGGCGCTGCTCGCGCTGCTCGCCCAGGCGTTGTTCGAGCTGCTCGGCCGATTCTTCGTGCCCAAAGGCCTGCGGCTGTGACCATCGGTCTGCGCACCGCGCGCGGCCGGGGCGTGCTGCTCGCCACGGTCCTCGGTTCAGGCATGGCGTTCCTCGATTCGACGGTGATCAACGTGGCGCTGCCGGTCCTGGGGCGCGAGCTGCACGCGGGCATCGCCGGGCTGCAGTGGACGATCGACGCGTTCCTGCTGACGCTCACCTCGCTGCTGCTGCTCGGCGGGTCCCTGGGCGATGGGCTCGGGCGGCGGAAGACATTCGTTGTCGGGCTCGTTTGGTTCACGGTCGCTTCGATGGCCTGTGGCCTCGCGCCTTCCCTCGGCGCGCTGATCGCCGCGCGCGCGGTGCAGGGCGCCGGAGCGGCGCTGCTCGTTCCCGGGAGCCTTGCCGTCCTGCGCGCGAGCTTCGCCGACGACGAGCAGGGCTCGGCGATCGGCGCCTGGGCGGGCCTCTCCGGCGTGACCACCGCGATCGGCCCGCTGCTCGGCGGCTGGCTCATCACCGCCTGGTCGTGGCGCGCGATCTTCTTCCTCAACCTGCCGCTCGCTGCGGCTGCGATCTGGGCCGCGCTGCGCTGCATCCCCGAGTCGCGCACCCCAGGTCGTGTGCGCATCGACCTGCCTGGCGCGGCGGCGGCGACGCTGGGCCTGGGCGGGTGCGTCTACGCCCTCATCGAGGCCCCGGCGCGTGGACCGGGCGTCGCAGCCGCCGCCACGCTGGGAGCAGCCTCGCTCGCGGCGTTCGTCTGGATCGAGGCCCGCAGCCCCAACCCGATGCTCCCGCTGGACCTGTTCCGTTCCCGGCAGTTCTCGGGCGCGAATGCGGTGACGCTCGCAATCTACTTCGCACTGGGCGGGGCGACGTTCCTGCTCATCATCCACCTCCAGAAAGTGCTCGGCTATTCGCCGCTGGCCGCAGGCGCCGCTCTCATGCCCCTCACGGTGCTTCTCCTCGCCCTCTCGACGCCCGCGACCAAGCTCGCCTCGCACGTGGGCTACCGGACGCCGATGACCGCAGGCCCGCTCATCGCGGCCGCGGGGGTCGCGCTGCTGGCGCAAGTGGGGAGGCAGTCGAGCTACGTCTCGGGAATACTGCCGGGGACCACGGTGCTGGGTCTCGGGCTCGCCGCCACGGTCGCGCCGCTCACCACCGCGGTGCTCGCCGGGGCGCAGGAACGCCACGCGGGAGTCGCTGCCGCGGTCAACACTGCGATCTCGCGGCTCGCGGGGTTGCTGGCCGTCGCGCTGTTGCCGCTGCTCGCCGGGATCGCGGCGGCCGACGCGGCGTCGCTGGCGGCGGGCTTTCCGCGCGCCATGTGGATCTGCGCGGCCACGTGCGCGGCGGGTGGTCTGTGCGCGCTGGTCACGTTGCGGACATAGAAAATTTCTTGCTCGTTTTTCCTGCACCGGCTGCCGCAGCGCGGCGCGACTGCAGGCACCGCGTCTGCTAGGAACCGGCCGCGGAGGCTCGACCAATGCGTACCCAGATCCTCGGCAGCGGCTTCGTGACCGGCGAGAACCTCGTCAGCAACGACCAGCTCGCCCGCATGATGGACACCTCGGACGACTGGATCCGCGAGCGCAGCGGCGTGGAGACGCGCTACTACGTCGAACAGGGCACCACCACCAGCGACCTGGGAGCGGGCGCCGCGCGCAAGGCGCTGGAGGACGCGGGCGTCGCCAAGGAAGAGATCGACTACATCGTCTTCGCGACGATGACGCCCGACCACTACTTCCCCGGGTGCGGCGGCATCCTGCAGGACAAATTGGGCCTGTCGCACGTGCCCGCGCTGGACATCCGGCAGCAGTGCACCGGGTTCATCTACGGCCTGCAGATCTCCGACGCCCTGCTCAAGGCGGGCCAGGCCCGCACGGTGCTGCTGGTCGGCGCCGAGGTGCACACGGGCTTCATGCCGTGGATGAAGTGGGAGTACCTGCTCGGCCGCGGCGGCGAGCCCCCGACCGAGGAGGAGAGGGCGGTCTACACCGGCTTCCGCGATCGCGTCGTCCTGTTCGGCGACGCCGGCGGCGCCGTGGTGCTGCGCCAGGGCGAGGGCGACAACGGGCTGCTCGGCTTCCAGGTCCACTCCGACGGGGCGAACTTCAAGGACCTCTACGTCCCCGGCGCGGGATTCTCCCGAAGGCCCTACGTCAACGAGGCCGACCTGCGCGAGTGGCGGCACGTCCCCGAGATGAACGGCCGAGCGGTCTTCAAGCTGGCCGTGGCGCGCATGCCCGAGGTGGTGCGCGAGCTGTGCAAGAAGCAGGGCGTCTCGGTCGCCGAGATCGACCTGCTCATCGCCCACCAGGCAAACCTGCGCATCAACGAGATGGTCCAACGAACGCTGGGCCTCTCGGACGATCGCGTCTACAACAACATCCAGCGTTACGGGAACACCACCGCCGCCACCATCCCCATCGCCCTCGACGAGTGCAGGAAGAGCGGCCGCATCAAGCCCGGCAACCTGGTCTGTTTCGTCGGCCTCGGCTCGGGCTTCCACTGGGGCGCCGCGCTGATGCGCGCGTAGAGATCCGATTGCCGCTCGGCCCACGCATCCGCGCCGCCCTTGGACCGCTGGAGGTGCCGCTCGGGCGCCTGTACCGTGGCTACTTCATCGATCTGGCGCGGCTCGCCGAGGAGATTCGCGCCGGCGGCCCTGCGCAGGCCGTCCTGGAAGTGGGCTGCGGCGAGGGCTCGCTGACCGAAGAGATCGCGAAGTGTTTTCCCCAGAGCGCGATCACCGGCATCGACATCACGCACCGGGTCGGCCGCCTCTACCGGGGCGATCCGGCGCGCGTGGTCTTCCGGCAAGCCTCCATCCAGCAGACCGCCGAATCGGCCCCGGCCGCGTACGACGTGGTGGTGCTCTCCGACGTTCTTCACCACGTGACGCCGGCCGAGCGCGCGCCTCTCCTGCAAGGTATCCGGCGCGTCCTGCGGCCCGGCGGCCGCGTCGTGATCAAGGAATGGGAGCCGATACCGGGCTTGCCACATGCGGCGGCGTGGTTCAGCGACCGCTTCCTGACCGGCGACCGCGTCCAGTTCTTGCGCGCCGCGCAGCTCCGCGATCTGGTCCAGAGCGTGTTCGGCGCCGGCTGCATCGAACGGGAGATTCGCATCCGGCCGCAGCGGAACAACCTGGCGCTGTTCGTCCGCGACCGGAATTGAATTGTCGACCGACGCGCGCCGGCGAGCTACTCGCGTCGAAGCACCGTCATCGGGTCCAGGCGTGCCGCGGCGAGGGCGGGCAGCAGGCTGGCCGCGAGCGCCACGATACCGAGCGTCGCCGCCACGACCAGGAAAGTGAGCGGGTCGCGCTCGCTGACGCCGTAAAGCAACGCGGCCAGGAATCGCGAGAGTGCAACCGCTCCGAGGACGCCCAGGGAAACGCCGAGCACGGCGAGGCGGGCTCCGCGTGCGAGCACCAGCGCGGAGAGCTGCCGCCGCTGCGCGCCGAGGGCCGCCCGAACGGCCAGCTCGCGGCGGCGCAAGACCACCGAGAAGGCCATCGCCCCGTAGACGCCCAGCGCCGCCAGGGCCAAGGCGGCCAAGGCGAAAGCGACGGCGAGACCGAATTGGAACCGCCGCTGGCGGAAGTGTCCACCGAGGTAATCGTCGACAGTCCGCGTCGCACCGAGCAGGAGCTGCGAGTCCAGCGGTGCGGCCACGGCCCGCAGCGCAGCCTCGACAC
>DATFUN010000346.1:0-2063 GCA_035260805.1 Myxococcales bacterium
TGATGGGACAGGCTTTGCCGGATCGGCTCCTCATCGAGGCCCGCCTCGACTCCGACGGCGATCCGACCACCCGTTCGCCGGACGATCCGAAGGCGCGCCTGGACGGCGTCAAGACCGGCCGCACCGACGTGCGTCTGCTCCTGCGGCGCTGAGCGGACGACCGCGCCATGGCGGTTCGGGCCGGCCGCTAGGTGCGATAGCTGGTGACGATCCGGGAGACGTGGTCGGTCACGCTCTGCAGCCGCTCCACTGCCTCGCCGGTCGAGTCGAGGCGGGTCCGCGTGTCGCGCATGCCTTCGCCGAGGTCGCTCACCGCGCTGAAGATCTGCGAGATGCCCGCGTTCTGCTGCGACACCGAGGCGGTGATCTGCCGGACCGCGTCCGAGGTGTCCTTCACCATGGCGGAGAGGGCGAGCATGGTCTCCCCCGCGGAACGCACCTCGGACAGACCGGTCTCGGTGAGCCGGCGGCCGGCGGCGCTGATGGTCACCGCCTCCTCGATGGAGCCGGAGATGTCGAGCAGGATTTCGCGGACCCGCTGCGTGGCCTGGATGGATTGATCGGCGAGGCTGCGGATCTCGCGCGCCACCACCGCGAAGCCCTTGCCGTGCTCGCCCGAGCGCACCGCCTCGATGGCGGCGTTCAGGGCCAGCATGTTCGACTGGTCGGCCAGGTCCTTGACGGTGATGTTGATCCCGTCGATCTGGCGCATCCGCTCCTTGAGCGTCTCCATCTTCTCGGCCATCGTCACCACGGTGGAGCCGATCTGGGACAGCCCGCTCAGGCTGCGCTCCAGGGACTCCGCGCCCGCCCGGCTCACCTCGTCTGCGCGGGCCACCACCTGCAGCACGTGCTCGGCCTTCTGGGCGGCGGCGGCGGAGGTCTGGCGGATCTCGTTCGCGGTCACCTGCGTCTCGTCGAGTGCGGTGGCCTGCCGGAGGATCGAGTCGCGCTGCTCGCTCGTGGTCACGCCCAGGGCGCCCACCGAGCGCGCCAGCACCTGCGAGGCCTCGTGGAGGCCGTTGGGGATCTCGCGCAGCTTCACCAGGAGCTGGGAGAAGGACCCTGCCAGCTCGCCGATCTCGTCGCCGGAGCCGAGCGCGATGGTCTGCGTCAGATCGCCATGCTCGACGATGCGAGCGGTGGCGTCCTTGAGCGTCCCCAGCGGCGTGACCAGGCTGCGTTGCAGCGAGAAGGTGAGCACCACCGCCAGCGCCAGGCAGCCCGCGATTCCGCCGCCGAAGACGAGCGCGCGCCGCCGCAGCTCCGACGACGCGTCCGCGAGGCGGCCCTCGACCCAGGAGCGCTCCGCCCTCTGCGCCTCCTCCAGGTTCCATTCGATGGCCACCGCCGCGCGCGTGAACTGCGGCCCCAGCTCACCAGCGCGGTTCCACTGCTGCTGCGCGTTCGCCTGCGCGTACTGGCGCCCGATGGACACGGCGGCCGCCATCCGCTGCGACAGCTCCTCCGGCTGGATCGACGGCGCAAGCCGCGGAGCCAGCGCCTGCAGCTCCTCCTGGAACCGATTGGCGAGCAGGTCTACGCTGCGCAGATCGGAGGTGGTGCCCGCGGCGGCGGAGGCCGCGAGCAGCCGGCGGGCCTCGTGCGCCAGGAGCCGGAGGTCCGACAGCTCCAGGGAGGCCTGGAACGCGTCGCTCAGCGAGCCCTTCATCTCGCGCGAGATGCGCGACATCGTCGCGTATCCCATCGCGCCCACGGCGAACACGATGCCGATGACGGTCCCGAAGTAGAGCCGGACCCGTGCTCCGATCTTGAGCCGCATTCGCGAGGCCGTCCCGTCGGCTACCGGCGTTCCGCCAGGGCCTTCTCCTCGACCGGCAGCCCCTTCTGTTGCCAGGCGAGGAGCCCGCCCTCGAGGCGCGAGGCGCCGCGCCGGCCGGCCTTCCGCAGGACGCGGCCGGCGATCAGGCTCTGGCCGCCGCCGTGGTCCATCACCACCACCTCGCCGGCCGGCACTTCGCGCGACCGCTTCTCCAGCTCGTCGAGCGGGATGCTGATGGTGCCCGCGACACGCACGGAGGCAAACTCGGCCGCGTCGCGCA
>DATFUN010000347.1:0-7700 GCA_035260805.1 Myxococcales bacterium
GCGGGGAAGTCACCGACGGCCAGCTTACCGTTCTTATCGAAGGCAGGAGTCCCCGACACGAAGAGCAGCTTGCCGACCCTGACGGCAGGGGAAACCGGAACGCCCCGAACCGACTTCCCGAAATATTCCAAGGGCGTCTTCGCCGACGTGGATTGTTGTTGTGCGGCCGCGAGGTCACCGCAGACCAAAGCGGCACAAATCATGGCGATGGCGAAGGGACGAGCTTTCATGGGCCCTCCAATATGTCGCTACCGCATGCATGTCCATGGCACCTGGATAATTCGCCCGCAGCGCGGGTTGGAGCGGATAATCCGGCCGGGGAGGCCGGGGTGATCTGGCTGGAGCGGCTTTTGGGGACACGTGGTTGCGCATGGTCCCGGGGTGCGTGTTCCAGTTTACACAGACCTGGATATTTCTGGATGGGGATTGCGGGGACGGCTTTCCGGAGGGGACGCGCGCGCGCTGAGAGATGCCCTCGCTGACGGTCCTTCCTTTGCGTGGCGCAGCGTACCCTGGGGGGCCGCGCCGGCACGCGGGCCCCGCGGTTTCCTGCTAGAATCGCGGCCGGTCGGTCCGAGGGAGTACCGGCACGTGGATCACCCACCCAAGAAGGAGACACGTGATGGCCAAGCTCAGGACCCGTAAGTGGCTGCTCTCCGCGGTCGCCTCCCTCACCTGCCTGCTCGCGGTCGGCTTCTACGCGCTGGCGCAGGCGCCCGACGAGGCCAAGCGCGATCGCAAGGTCGCGGTGCCCGGCGGCACCTTCCACGTGCTGCCCGCCACGCTCGAGACCACCCAGTGGGGCTGGCTCGATCCGGCGGAGCCGCCCAAGCTCGTGGTCAACTCCGGCGACACCGTCGCGGTCGAGACCATGATGCACGCCCACAACAAGATCCAGCCCGGCACGACGATGGACGAGATCATCGCGCTGCGGAAGGCGAACCCGGGCGGCGGGCCGCACTCGCTGACCGGGCCCATCTACGTCAACGGGGCGGAGGCGGGGGACGTGCTGGAGATCCGCATCCTCAAGATCACGCCGAAGGCCTTCGCCACCAACTTCAACCTGCCCGGCAAGGAGTTCCCCACCATCGGCGCGCTCGCGTCCGAGATGCCGGACGGGTTCGTCAAGTACTTCTACCTGGATCTCGACAAGAAGCAGGCCGAGTTCAAGCCCGGCATCTCGATCGACCTGCAGCCGTTCCCGGGCACCCTCGCGGTGGGCATCGATCCGAAGGATCCCTCGCCGCGCAAGGGCGGCTCCACCGATCCGATGGCGCCGGTCTCCACGCTCCGGCCGTGGAAGAACGGCTCCAACATGGACATCAACGAGCTGCAGGCGGGGACGACCATCTTCATCCCGGTCTTCCTCAAGGGCGCGCTCGTGTGGACGGGTGATTCGCACTGTCGCCAGGGCAACGGCGAGGTGAACCTGACCGCCCTCGAGTGCTCGTACCGCGAGATCGTCATGCAGCTCATCGTCCGCAAGGACATGAAGGTGGAGTGGCCGCGCATCGAGACCCCGACCCACTGGATCATGACCGGGTTCGACGAGGACCTGAACAAGGCGATGGTCAACGCGGTGCGCGAGACGGTGGACTTCCTCGCCGCCCAGAAGATGGTGCCGCTCACGCGCTACGAGGCCTACTCGCTCACCTCGATGGTGGGCGACTGCCGGGTGAGCCAGGTGGTGGACGTCCGCAAGGGCGTGCACTGCATGGTGCCCAAGAGCGTCTTCACCAAGAAGTCGTAGTGCGCGGCGCGCTCACCGGCGCGCTGCTCTGGCTGGCCGCCGCTCCCGCGTGGGGCGGCGGCGTCCTGCCGGTCGTCACCACCACCACCGATCTGAAGGCGCTGGTCGAGGCGGTCGGGGGCGCCCGCGTGCGCGTGGTCAGCCTCGCGCCCGCGCTGCACGACCCGCACAGCGTGGAGGTCAAGCCGGGCGCCCTCGCCGAGCTCAAGGCCGCCGCGCTGCTGGTGCGCATCGGCCTGGACCACGAGCCGTGGCTGGCGCGGCCGCTCCGCGCGGTGGGGGAGGCGCGGCTCCTGCCCGGCGGCCCCGCCGATCTCGACGTCTCCCGCGGCATCGCGCTGCTCGACGCCGAGACGCCGCGTGTCCGCGCCGAGCGCGGCGTGCACGTCCACGGCTTCGGCAACCCGCACTACTGGCTGGACCCGGAGAACGCGCGGCCGATCACCGAGCGCATCCAGGGCGCGCTGGCGCGGCTTGCCCCGGACGACGCCGCGCTCTTCGAGGCCAACCGCGCGCGCTTCCTGCGGGAGCTGGACTCGGGGCTGGCGCGCTGGCGGCACGCCCTGGCACCGTACCCGGGCACGCGCGTGGTGGTCGCGCACGAGAGCTGGCCCTACTTCGCGCGCCGCTTCGGGCTCACCGTGGTGGCCGCGCTCGAGCCAACCCCGGGAGTGCCGCCGTCGGCCGCCTACCTGGCCACTCTCACCGAACGCATGAAGGCCGCGCGCGTGCCGCTGCTGATCGCGGAACCGTCCACGAACGCCTCGCTGGTCTCCCAGGTGACGGCGCGCGCCGGGGCCCGCGCGGTGACCCTGATCCCCTCGGTGGGAGGCGACCCCGGGGCCCGCGACTATCTCGCGCTCTTCGACGTCAACATCGCCCGGCTCGCCGCCGCGCTCGCGGTCGCGCCGGCGGCCCGCTGATGCTCGACTTCCTCTGGCTGCCGTTCCTGGCCTGCCTCGTGCTCACCGGCATCCACGTCTATCTCGGCCTGCACGTGCTGGCGCGCGGGATCATCTTCGTGGACCTGGCGCTCGCGCAGATGGCGGCGCTCGGCATCAGCGTGGCCTTCCTGGCCGGCCACCCCATCCAGAGCGATGCGGCCTACTGGTACGCGCTCGCCTTCACGGTGGGCGGCGCCGCGCTCTTCGCGGCCACCCGGGTGCACCGCGCGCCGATCCCGCAGGAGGCGATCATCGGCATCGTCTACGCGGTCTCCGCGGCGGCCGCGGTGCTGGTGGTGGACCGCGCGCCCCAGGGCGGCGAGCACATCAAGACCCTGCTCGTCGGCAGCATCCTCACCGTGACCGGCCGCGAGGTGGCGGAGCTCGCTCTGCTCTATGCGGTGATCGGGGCCCTGCACCTGGCGGTGCGCCGGCCGCTCCTCGAGATCTCCTTCGACCCGGACGGTGCGCGGGCCCACGGCCGCCGCCTGCACTGGTGGGACTTCGTCTTCTACATCACGTTCGGCATCGTCGTCACCAGCTCCGTCCGCATCGCCGGCGTCCTGCTCGTCTTCTCCTACCTGATCGTCCCCGCGGCGGTGGCGGCGCTGCTGACCGGCTCGGTGCCGGCGCGCCTGCTGATCGGCTGGGCGGTGGGCGCACTGGTGAGCGCGGCCGGCCTCTGGGCCTCCTTCGCCTGGGACCTGCCGACGGGCGCGGCGGTGGTCACCGCGTTCGGCGCCCTCATGGCCGCGACCGCCCTGGCGCTCGGCGTCCAGCTGCTGTGGCGCGGCGCTCGCCAGCACGGGCTCGGCGCGCTGCGGGGCGTGGCCGCGCTCCTCTGTGCGATCGTGGCGGTCGCGGGCTTGTCGCTGGTGCTACTGCCGGGGATGGATCATCTCTGGCTCGACTGGCTCGAGGCGGCGGCGCCCCCGGTGCGCCGGGCGTTCCTCACGCCGGGCGAGCGGGGCGTCGACCGCGACACGCGCGACGCGCTCGCCCGCGGCGCGGCCGACCTGGCCCGCCTGCGCGCGCTCCAGCAGGATGTGCAATGGGGCGCGCGGCCGATGCCGGCGGAGGAGCAGGAGCGGTTGCGCCAGTTCCTCGCCTCGCGCGGCGAGATCATCGCGGGCGATCGCATGGTGCTGGCCACCCTGCGGGCCCACGCGCGCGGGCGCCAGCGCTTCTGGATCGGCCTGCCGCTCCTGGTCCTGGGCGCGGCGGGCGCCGCGCTCTCGTGGCGCCGCCGCGCCAACCTCACCGTGTCGCTAGGCGCCTGACGCGTAGGTCGCGATCACGATCGCCAGGTTGTACGAGGCGTGCAGCGCGATCGCCGGCGCCAGGGACCGGCCGGCGAGCCTCGCGACCAGCGTCGCGCCGGTGACGAGCGCCACCCCGATGATCGCGGGACCGGCATTGGCGATCTCGGAGAAATGGGCGGCCACGAACAGCACGCTCACGAGCGCGCCCGCGGGAGCCAACCCCCACGACCGCCGAAATCCGGTCAGGAGGACGCCCCGGAAGACGAACTCCTCCACTGGAGGCGCCACGAGGACGGCCAGAAAGGCCCAGGCGTGACGTGCCCACCCCCCCGCGAGCGCCGCGCTCGCCAGCGGCCCCAGCTCCCGACCGGGAGACGGCTGGACCGCCGGCACCAGCACGAACAGGTACACCAGCCCGAGCCCGACCCCGGCCGCCGACGCCCGGAGAAGGTCGCGCGAGCTCGCTCGAGCCCACCCGATGGACACGAACGCCCCGGACGCGACGGGGCCCGCCAGCGTGCGCCGCGCCATTCGAAATGCGACGAAGGCGCCGATGATGTGCCCCGCCAGCGTCCCGGGTACGGCCACGAGGCGCTGGACCTCGGAGACGGTGTTGGGCCCGGGCCCATAAGCCAGGACGTACCAGAGCCCGCCGAAGAAGCCGAGGACCGCGCCGGTCGCAAGCTGAGCGGCGACGAAGCCGAGCAGCACGCCGAACGCTCTCTTCGCGCCGAGGACCGGCGCGGGGGCCACCTCGACGTATGCGACCGCCGCGTCCATCGCGTGCCGGTCTAGCGCTTGGCCTGGGGCACCGACCACGACTTGGCGGGGGCGAAGGACCGGGCCGGGGAGACGGCCTTGGGATTCGCGCCGAAGCGATTCGCGCCGGGCTCGCTATCCTGGCACATGAACACCAGCAGGATGATCCCGCCCACCAGGGGAATGAACCCGATGAGGACCCACCAGCCGCTTCGCCCGGTGTCGTGCAGCCGGCGGACGGTCACGGAGATCGACGGGATCAGCAGCGCCAGCGCCAGGATGGCGGTGCAGACGCCGATGCCCGAGCTCCGCTCGAAGGAGCCGGTCATCACGTCCACGACCGCGGCCGCCGCGTAGCAGATCAGGTAGAACAGCCCGAAGTACCAGTACTCGCTGCGACGGGAGCGCCCGGAGAAGACAGCGTAGTTCTTGAGTGCGGTCACGAACCAGTTCATGTTCCCTCCTAGTCGTGTTGGGGCCTGGAGCGGACGTCTGGGACGCGTGATGGCGCATGGTCCCGTGGGGTCCTTCCAGTCTGGCACGAGCCCGAATTTCTCCGGGAGCGGGAAACCCGGGCGTGGCTAGGCGGCGGGAAAGGGTGCCCTTACTGGGTGCCGGCCGGCTTCCGGCCGCCGCCGTCAGCGCTCCACGGTGACCACGTGTGCCTGGATCTTGCCGTCCACGTTGCCGAACCCGAACCGCCGGCCGATGGCCTCCGCCGCGGCATCGGTGGCTTCCTCGAGCCGTGACGCGGCGCGCGCCTCGATCTCGCTGCGCAAGGGGGTCCCCTGGCAGTACGCGATCGCTGGATCCCGGGGCGACTTCGCCCGGCTGCGTGCCGTGACCGTGACGATCTCCGGCCGCGTCGCGAAGCCGCCGCCGACCAGATCCCGCTCGATGCCGGCCGGTTCGTGATAGCCGTGAGGAGTCCGCGCGAGGAACCGGGGGGGATCCTCGGGAAACAGGGATGCGAGCGCGGTGGTCACGTCATCCGCGAACTCGTTGTCCTCGATCCGGTCCCACACGCTGAAGATGAGGACGCCGCCCGGACGAAGCACGCGCCGCGCCTCCGCCAGCGCTTTCGCCTTGTCGGGAAAGAACATGACCCCGAACTGGCACACCACCGCGTCGAACCCGCCGTCCGGGAAGGGCAGCTGCATGGCGTCCGCCTGGCGCCATTCCACGGGCCGCCTGGTCCCGATGGCGGCCGCCTGGTCGAGCATCGGCTGGTTCAGATCCGTGGCCACGATCGAGGCGTCGTCATGCAGGCCTGACGCCAGCGCGCGTGTCAGGACCCCGGTGCCGGCCGCCACTTCCAGCACCCGGCGCGGCGATCGGGGCGCGAGCCGCTTCGCCAGGTCCGCGGCGTAGGGCTCGAAGAGCAGCGGCACCAGGTACGTCTCGTAGAACTTCGGGATCGCGCCGGCAAATACCTTATCGCCTCCGGAACTAGCCATCGTGGCGGCTCTCCTTTTCTGCGTTCACGGAAGCGACCCGAGCCTCAGGGTCCACGGGGTGATCCGGCTGACCCGTAGCAGATCCAGGCCGGTCCAGGGATCCGCGGACAGCCGCGCGAGGATCTCGTCGCTCGTCTTCGCCCGGACGATCAGCAGGACGTCGGACGTGCCGTCGAGCGGGCCTCCGAGCACCACGAACCCGTCCTTCGCGAGGGCGTTCATGAACGACGCGTGCCCCTTCCAGTCGCGCTGCCCCTCCAGCGATTGCGCGCCGTCCCATCCGGCGCCGCGCGTCCGGATCACCGCGAAGAGCTGCTCGCCGGCCATGTCGCCCCCCGTCAGTCGCGCAGGAACTTGTAGAAGAACGTGGTCGCGCAGGGGCGCCCGTCGGGCAACAGCGCGTAGCCCGGCACCTGGCCGCAGGCCTGCCAGCCGTTCCGCCCGTACAGGCGCTCGGCATCATCGCTGGCCGTGTCGAGCACGAGCAGCGTCTTGCCCGCGTCGAGCGCGCTTCGTTCCGCCGCGGCGAGCAGCGCGGCGCCCACACCCCGCCGGCGGGCCCGCCGATGCACCAGCATCTTGGCCAGGTCCCCGCGATGCGGCTGGTTCTCCGGCTGCTCCAGGATGATCTGGGCGGTGCCGATGATCTCCCCCGTGGCGTCCTCGGCGGCCAGCACCACGCGCTCGCCGCGCTTCGCGCTGGCGCCGGTGCGGCGCCAGAACGCATCCGCCTTGTCGCGGGTCATCGGGAGCATGAAGCTCACGGACGCGCCGCCCTCCACGCAGTCGATCAGCACGTCGCTCAGCCCCTGGATCTCGCGATCTCCGAAGGACTCCAGGCATCGAATCTGGATGGCGTCCGACACGGTCATCTCCTCGGCGCCCGCGCGCGCTCGGTCGCGATGATCACGATATATCGTGCCGCCTTGCGCGTGCGGTTGCGATACGCGGTTGGCTCGTTGAGCTGCATGGCGAGGCAGTCGTCCTCCGCGAGGCGGTACGTGACGCTCCCCAGCGTCACCTCGATGCTCCCCTCCTGCACCCAGATCTGCTGGTGGATGCTCACGTCGCGCGCGCCCGTCTCGTAGGCCACTCGCGCCCCGGCGGGCAGGACGATCTCGACGATCTGGATCGGCGAGGCCACGCTGGCCGGCGAGATGTTGCGCCGCACGTAGCCGGACTGCGGATCGCGCCACTGGGTCCGGTCCTCGCCCCGGGACACCGGGTTCGCGGAGGCGCTCGCGCCGTCGAACAGCGTGGCCAGCGGCACGCCGAGCCCCGCGGCGATCTTCTCCAGCACCACCGCGGTGGGGCTGCTCTCCCCGCGCTCGACCAGCGAGATCATCGAGCGGCTGACGTCGCACTTCGCGGCGAGCGCATCGAGGGGCATGCCGAGATCGGTGCGCAGCGTCCGCACGCAGCCCGCGATGCGCGAGTTGATGTCCGGAGTGGCCGTCGTCGCCGTCGCCCTATCCTTCATACTGGACGCATTGTCCAGTAAAATGGATCCCCGGTCAACCGGGCTGGA
>DATFUN010000348.1:0-3822 GCA_035260805.1 Myxococcales bacterium
GGCCTTGCCATCGAGCAGGCGGAGTCGTTCGTACGGCCCCGCCTCTTCCACCCGGTCACCTACGTGTTCATCGATCCGGACGTGCGCCGGCTGCGGCCGCCGGATCCGCCGGAAGCGGGGGCGGGAACCGCGCAGGGCGCCACCGGGGTGCTGCGCCTGACCAGCGATCTGATCACCACCGCCCGCAATCGCGAGCTGTCGCGCACCGTCGAGGCGAGACACTGGAACCGCACCAGCCGCAATCTCCTCACGCAGATGGCGCTCGCTCTCACCGACTACGGCGCGCTGCTCTCGCAGCTCACCAGCCTCGATGCGCCCGCGGCCAGGATGCCTGCGCCGACCGGGTTCTCGGGAACCATCGCCGAGCGGATCCGGCTGGGGCGCGTGCTGCAGAGCTGCCTGTTGCGCATCGCCGCCGCGCGTCCCACGCCGCAGGTCCTGGCCACGCACCAGGCGTGCGCCGGGGCGCTGCGCGGCGTGCCGGGCGCCGATCCGCTGCAGGACGACGCGCCGGCGCGGGCGGTTTTGGACCTTCGTCTCTCTCCCCCCGAGCTGGCCGCCCTGGTGCACCAGGTGGTGATCCTGTCGTCCAGCGAGAACGCGATCCGGCGATCCAGGGAGATGGTCCTGGACGACCGCCGGGCGCCCCCGGAAGAGCGCGCCCGCATCGCGGTGCTGCTCGCGCAGAGGGTGCAGATCGTCAGCGCCGCCCTCGCCTACGTGGCTGACGAGTTCCCCTCCCTGGTGAGCGGGTCCCTTCCCGAGGACGTTCTCCAGCAGCTCCACAAAGACCTGCTGGACATCTCGCAGCGCGGGTCGACGCTCGTCTCGAGCGCGAACCGCGTGACGAACGCGCTGGTCGAGGTGACGCTCGCGGCCATCGCGGACGGCCAGGCCGGGGGAGCGCGGGAAGCGGCCACCGCGCTGGGGGAGCTTCGCCGCCGGGTGGACGACGAGCTGTTTCCCGCGGACGTCCTGGTCCCGGTCATCACGCGGCTCAGGTCATCGCGTCCCCTGCGGCCGGATCTGGAGGTCTCTTCGGTCCACCTCGAGCGCTTGATCCAGCTTCGGCCCCGGCTGCAGGCGCTGGCGTTGCGCACCACGGCCATGCAGGGGGAGTGGCACGACGTCACGCCTGCTTCCGGCGAGCGGGGCTTGTTCTTGAGCAGTCGCTTCAGCCCGATCGCCGGCAGCCAGTTCTTCAACTTCGCCGGCTTCCTCGATCGGCCCCTGCGGGAGCTGGACTACGCCGCCGGGGTCTACGACGGCGTGCACGAGCTGGCCGCCGCCGTCTGCCGCGAGATCGATCCCTACGAGACGCGGCTTCCGACGCCGGTGCGCGGCGCCGACGGGCAGATCGACATCCATGCCGAGGCGACGCAGCGCTGCATCGGCGCCAACCTGGGAAGCGGCGGACGGGAGCTGGGCATCCTCGAGTCGCGCAGCACCGGCGCGGTCTTTCGCGCGTTGGCGCGGGCCGAGCTGGCAGCGTCCTTGGGAAGCAGCGCGCGCGCCGCCGCGTTGGAGCGTTCGGCGGAGTGGAGCTGGCTCGGACCTCCCCAGGCGGCCACCCCCGGCGATCCGGTGACCATCGCCCTCTCGGTCCTCTTCGCCCACAAGCAGCCCTGCACCGAGCTGGACCTGGAGCCCCTCTGCGCCGCGGAGCCGAGCTTCGACGAATTCCTCGGCGGGCTCGCCGCGGCCGGATATCGGCCCGGCGGCCCGGCCATGCAGCTTGCGCTCTCTGACCCGCAGCGGTGGATGACCAGCACGTTGCGGAAGGGGCTGGATCGCACCCTCAGCATCGAGCTGGAACCCTCGCGGCGCGCCGACATGGCGCAGAAGGAGCAGGTGCTGTTCGCTCTGGGGGCCGGAGAGTTCTGGGCGCGCGGCAGCGAAAGCAAGGCGTCGAGGGTGCGGTTCGTCTTCGACCCTTCGACGGTGCCGGACCGGCCCCTCGTCCAAGGGAACTGGCTTCCCATCGCCCTGGCGCACGCCGTCCCCTACCGCGTGGCGCTCGACGTCGCCCGAGGCGGCGTGGCCCTGTCCTGGCTGGAGCCCACCTTGCGCGTCGGCCATCGGTTTTCGCTCTTGAGCACCGTGCAGCCGGTGGACGCCGAGCTGTCCGCGGACCGCGTCTCGAGCACCTTCGGCATCCGTCCCACCGTGCACCTCGGCGGAGTCAGCCTGGGGCTCGGGCCGCGCGCGGCCGTGCACTGGAGTGGAAAGGACCGCGTGGCCTTCGGGGCGGAGGGATCGATCCTCGTCCTCCAGGATCGCCTGGGCCTGTCCTTCGGCGTCCGCGAGCTGTCCCTTTCGCGAGGAACCGCCGGCGACGTTTTCGTCGCGCTCACCATCGCCGATCTCAACGGCGCCATGTACTGGCTGACGCCGTGGGCGGCGAAATGAGTTCGGGGTAGCTGCGTACCTTCGAAAGTCATGGCCGGCCAAGGACTTTCGTGGCAACGTGCGCCGTTCTACCCGGCAATGATTGAAGACGGATCGAAACGATTCCAGCCGGCTGGCATCGGACGACCGACCCGAACCGGGGACCGCCATGGATGAGTATCTAGAGATCGCCCGTCACGACGGAGCAGGCCCGGAGGACTCGGTGGAGATCGCGACACGCGCAAGTCACATTTCACGCCCGTCCAACCGGCGCCGCGTCTGGATCGTGGCCGCCGTTGCACTGATCGCGGTCGTGCTGGTCCTGGTGGGCATCAAGGCGGCGCAGATCCGCTCGATGATCAACGCGGGCAAGTCGTTTGCTCCCCCGCCGGAATCGGTCACCTCCGCGAAGGTGGAGGCCTCGCAATGGGAGGCGTCGCGCTCTGCGGTCGGCACGCTGGTCGCCGTCCGCGGCGTCACCGTGTCCTCGGAAGTTCCCGGGCTGGTGCGCCGGATCGGGTTCGAGTCCGGCGCCTACGTCCGGCGCGGCGACGTGCTGGTCGAGCTGGACGCCTCGACCGAACAGGCCCAGCTCGCCGCGGCCAAGGCCGACGCCGAGCTGGCCAGGGCCACGCTGGAACGCACCCGGACGCTGCGCTCCTCCGACTACTCCTCGGCCGCCGAGCTCGACGCGGCCGACGCGCGCGCCAAGCAGACGGCGGCCAACGTTGGGATGCTGCAAGCGACCAGCGCGAAGAAGACCATCCGCGCTCCCTTCGACGGCCGGGTGGCCATCCGGCAGGTCGAGCTTGGACAGGTGCTCTCGCCCGGAACGCTGGTGGCTTCCCTGCAGTCGATCCACCCCATCTACGCCGACTTCTGGCTCCCGCAGCAGGCGCTCTCGGACCTGAGGCCGGGCATGCGCACGCGGCTGCGCACCGACGTGTTCCCCCAGCAGAGCTGGGACGGCGAGCTGACCACGGTCAACTCCGAGGTCGACGTGTCGACGCGCAACGTGCGCGTCCGCGCCACCTTCCCCAACCCCGACGGGCGCCTGCGGCCGGGGATGTTCGCCAACGTCGACGTGGTCTCGCCCGAGAAGCGGTCGGTGGTGGTGATCCCGGCGACCGCCGTCATCTACGCGCCGTACGGCGACTCGGTGTTCGCGCTGGAGAAGAAGGAAGGCGCCGGCGATACGCTGATCGCGCGGCAGAAGTTCGTGCGGCTGGGAGAGCGCCGCGGCGATCTGGTGGCCGTGGTCTCCGGGCTGACCGCCGGCGAGACGGTGGTCGGCAGCGGCGCCTTCAAGCTGCGCAACGGGACGGCCGTGACCATCCGCAACGACCTGGCCCCGAGCGCCGAGCTGGCGCCCAAGCCGGTCGACAAGTGAAGCGAAAGGGACCTGCATGAAGTTCACCGACCTGTTCATCCGGC
>DATFUN010000349.1:0-4120 GCA_035260805.1 Myxococcales bacterium
AACCGCCACCACAAGCACGGGTACTACCTGCTGTACCACGCCGATCTGCCCGGGTTCACCGACCGCGAGCGCGAGCTGATCGCGACCGTTGCGCGCTACCACCGGCGCTCGGTCCCCAAGGATCGCCACGAGGTCTTCCAGGTGCTCACGCTGGAGGAGCGCGCGGTGGTGCGAAAGCTGGCGGCCATCCTTCGCGTCGCAGACGGACTCGACCGCGGCCACCGCCGGCACGTGCGGCGGGTCGAAGCCAGCCGGGCCAGGAGAGGCGGGCTGCGCATCGACGTGTGGGCGGAGGAGGGCTCGGACCTGGAGGTCTGGTCGGCCCAGCAGAAATCCGATCTCCTCTCGGAAGTGACCGGCGGTCCGGTGCGCTTCCGCCTCCACACGGCGCGGTAGCTGCCCGCCGGCAGGCGCGAGCCGCACGCGGCGACCCGCCTTACCCTGAACCCATGCGATTCGCCGCCCTTGCCACCGACTACGACGAGACGCTGGCCGACGATGGCCGCGTCCTGCCCGGAACCGAGCAGGCGCTGGAGCGGCTGCGTGCGAGCGGGCGCAAGCTGCTCCTGGTGACCGGCCGCGACCTCGACGACCTCTTGAGCGTCTTTCCCCGCGTCGAACTGTTCGACGCGGTGGTGGCCGAGAACGGCGCGCTGCTCTACCTGCCCAAGAGCAAGCAGGAGCGCCCGCTGGCCGAGCCCCCGCCGAAGCGGTTCGCCGAGGCATTGCGGGCGGCCGGCGTCCCGATCACCTCCGGGCGGGTCATCGTCGCCACCCGGGTTCCGCACGAGACGGCGGTGCTGCAGGAGATCAAGCGGCAGGGGCTCGAGCTGCAGGTCATCTTCAACAAGGGCGCCGTGATGGTGCTCCCCTCCGGCGTCAACAAAGGCACCGGGCTCAAGTGCGCCCTCGCCGAGCTGCGTCTCTCGCCCCACAACGCGGTCGCGGTGGGCGACGCCGAGAACGATCATATCTTCCTCGCCGAGGCGGAGCTGGGCGCGGCGGTGGCCAACGCGCTGCCGACGCTGCGGGAGCGCGCCGACCTGGTGCTCCGCGGCGCTGCGCACCGCGGCGTCGAGGAGCTGATCGACCAGGTCCTGGCCGACGACCTGCGCCGCGCCGCGGAACGATCCGTCCGGCGCGACCTGTCGCTCGGCGAAGGCGAAGGCGGCGCCCCGGTGACGGTCAAGCCCGCCTCGGGACCGCTGCTCTTCGCGGGCACGCCCCGCAGCGGCAAATCGACGGCGGCGAAGGGGTTCGTGGAACGGCTGCTCGACGCAGGATACCAATGCTGCATCTTGGACCCGGAGGGCGACTGGACCGAGTTCGAGCGGACGGTGCTGATCGGCGAGGCACGGCGCGCTCCCACGGTGCACGAAGTGGTGCACGCGCTGTCGCTCCCGGGCGAGCAGGTGGTGGTGAACCTGGTCGCCGTGCGGCACGAGGACCGGCCCCGTTACTTCTCCGCGCTCCTTCCGCGCATCCAGGAGCTGCGCGCCAGGACCGGCCGGCCGCACTGGCTGATCGTCGACGAGGCCCACCACTTGCTCCCCACCCTGGCCCAGCACGCGCACGAGGCGCTGCCCGCCGACCTGAGCGGCGTGGCGGCCATCACGGTGAGCCCGCGCGAATTGGCGCGGCCGTTCCTCGAGCGCCTCGAGGCCGTGCTCGGCGTGGGACCGCACGCCGAGGAGACCATCGCGGAATTCTGCGCCGCGCGCGGGTTCCCGGCGCCGCGCGCGGTGCGCCGCCGCATGGAGAAGGGGGAAGCGTTCCTCTGGCGCGCCGGGCAGGAATCGCTGGTCTGGGTCCGCCTCTTCCGGACGCGCGCGCCGCACCAGCGCCACGTGCGCAAGTATGCCGAGGGAGAGCTGCCGCCGGACCGCAGCTTCTACTTCCGCGGCCCGGAGAAGAAGCTCAACCTCCGCGCGCAAAATCTCAAGTCCTTCGAGCAGCTCGCCGAGGGCGTCGACGACGAAACCTGGCTCCACCACCTGCGCCGCGGCGACTACTCGCGCTGGTTTCGCGAGCAGATCAAGGACGAGGAGCTGGCGCGCGAGGTGGAGCGGATCGAGCGGGATGAATCGCTCTCTCCCCAGGAGAGCCGCGAGCGCATCCGCGCCGAGATCGACAAGCGGTACACGCTGCCCGCCGGCGGCTCCGAAGGTCACTGAGGCGGCACCGTCCAGGGCACGTCGATCGGGTTGCCGTTCGCGTCGCGCCTCACGAAGGTGAGCGAGCCGTCGCGATTCTGCAGCACGGTGGCGAAGCCGGGAGGCGTGCTCGACGGAGCGCCGCCGAGCCCCACGACGGCGCTGCGGCCGCCGAATGCCTCGGGATCGTGCGCGTACGTGTGCGAGTGGGCGGTCAGGATCAGCGAGTACCGGTGCCGGGCGATGGTCTGCACGATCCGTGCATTGCCCGTGCGCGCGCCGGTGACCGGGTGGTGCCGGGCGACGATGGTGTATCTGGCGCTTGCATCCGCGGCGGCCAGCGTGCTCTCCAGCCAGTCGGCCTGGGCGGCGTCCCACGAGTCGTCCGCGACGACGACGAAGCGCGCCTTGCCCAGCGAGGTCTGGACGTCCGCGAAGTAGTACGGCAGCGGCCGCCGCAGCGCGGCCATGTACGCGGTGAAGTTGGCATCGCCATGCCCGCCGAAGCACGAGTAGGGCGCGGTCTCGTTCCCGCATTCGTGGTTGCCCATCGTCATCCACCAGGTGGCCGGTCCCTGCGCGGCCGCTCCCATGTAGAGCGCCATCTGGGACCTGGCATCCGCCAGCGAATGGTTGCAGACGTACATGTGGTCGCCGAGGTCGAGCGCGAGCTGCACTCGCAGCGCCTTCATGGCGCGGGCGATCTGCCCCATGGCCGCCGTGGGGTAGTCTTCGATCCGATCGCAGAAGCCGGGGCGCGTGTCGCCGGTGGTGGCGAACCACAGGCGGTCCACCGCGCCGCCGGTCGCGCCCACGCTGCCCGCGGGGACCTCGCCGGGATCCGGCGTGCCGGGCAGGGCGCCGCCGCCGGGGCCCGGGTCCGCGCACGGATCGACCACGTCACCGGGGGGCGCCTCGCACCGCGCCGCCTCCTGCCCCGGGATGCAGCGCAAGGCGCCCAGCCAGGCGGCGCAGGCGAGCAGGGGTCCCGCGGCGCGCGCGATGCGCATCGCGCCACCGTACCCGGTCGAGGGCCGCGCCTCTCTCGGTCAACGGGCCGATGTGCCCTTCATTCGAGCACCCGCACCGGCAGGATCACCATGGCCAGCCCGGCGAACTGCAGCCGGCGCTGGATGACGTACGCCGTCTCGTTATGCAAGAGGCGGTCCCACCACCGCTCGCGCTCGAAGATCAGCTTGCCGGCGAAGAAGATGCTTCGCTCGTACTCGCGCGCGACGTCGGTCGCCAGCCGCTCGCACTCGGCCACCGCCTCGGTCCCCACGCTCATCCGGTAGTCCGCCGGGATTCCCATGCGGCGCGCCAGGTCCACGTACTTCTGCAAGGCGGTCTCGGTCTCCTCGCGCACGCGGTCCACCTCCTCGACCCCGTGGAAGGTGGCCGAGTCGACGACGGCGACCGACATGAACACCACGTTGTGGAAGTAGCGCGGGAACAGCTTCACCACCGTGAGCAGCGAGTGGATGCCCAGCCCCGAGAAGCTGGCCACCAGGAGCACCGCGGTGGGCTTGCGCTTCTCGATGTGCAGCTCCTTGAGGGGCCCGCTGGTGGGCAGCGCCTCGAGGATGGTGTCGAGCCGCTTGAGGCGCGCGAACACGCCCCGGTAATGGCGCTTGATCACCAGGCACAGCGCGATCAGCGCGCCGGTCACCACCACCGTCAGCCACGCGCCCTCCCCGAACTTCTCGAGGACGTTCACGATCAGGATGGTGACGCACATGAGCAGGCCGACGAGGTGGATCCAGATGTGCCTGGCCCAGTCGGGGTGCTTGCGACGCGTGTCCGCCATCAGCCAGTAGCGCACCATGCCCGCCTGGCTCAGCGAGAAGGTGACGAACACGTTGATGGCGTACATCACGACCAGCGCCGAGACGGAGCCGCGGGTGTAGATCAGCATTCCCAGCGAGGTGACGCCCATCAGCAGCACGCCGTTCTGCATGGTGAGGCGG
>DATFUN010000350.1:0-8530 GCA_035260805.1 Myxococcales bacterium
TGCTCATGCGCGCTCCTCCGCGAGGTCCTGGATGTCGCGGCCGCTGATGCCGAGAAGGTACAGGATGGCGTCCAGCCCCATTGCGCTGATCGACGTATGGGCGGCCTCGCGCAGCTTGGGCCTCCCGTGGAAGGCGATGCCGTGCCCCGCCTTCTGCAACATGAGCAGGTCGTTGGCGCCGTCGCCGATGGCGATCACCTGGTCGAGCGGCACGCCCTCCCGGCGGGCGAGCTCCTCGAGCAGGTCGGCCTTGCGCTGCGCATTGACGATGGGTCCCACCACGCGCCCGGTGAGCTTCCCGTCCTCGATCTCCAGGGTGTTCGACCAGGCGAAGTCGATGCCGAGCCGCTGCTGCAGCGCCTCGGCCGCGTGCGAGAATCCACCTGAGATGACCGCGGTCCGGTAGCCCAGCCGCTTGAGCACGCGCAGGAGCGTCTCGGCGCCTTCGGTCAGCGGCAGGTTCGCGGCCAGCCGGTAGAGCACCCCGGCGCGCAGGCCGCGCAGGAGCGCGACGCGCTCCCGCAGGCTGCGGTCGTAGTCCATCTCGCCCAGCATCGCGCGCCGGGTGATGGCCGACACTTGCTCTCCGACGCCGTGCTCGCGCGCCAGCTCGTCGATCACCTCGATCCGGATGAGCGTCGAGTCCATGTCCATGACCACCAGCCGCTTGCTGCGCCGCAGGAGCGATTCCTTCTGCAGCGCGCAGTCGAAGCTGCCCTGCCCCGCCGCGGCCAGGAGCGCGCGTTTCAGCGCGGAGGCGTCCACGTCGGCCGGCAAGGAGACGGCGAACTCCACGCTCTGGAGCCCGCCCTCGCTGAGCCGGTGGATGCTCTCGATGTTGGCCCCGTGGCTGGCGAGCGCTCCGGACACGGCGTGCAGGTCCTCGGGTCCCAGCCGCCGCGCGATGGCCGTCACGGCGAACCGCTGCCGGGGCGCCGCGTCCGCCTCGGGAAGCGGAGCGTACTCCAGCGAGAGGCCTCGCTGCTTGGCGGCGTAGAGCAGCTCCTTGAGCGCGCGCTCCTCCGACTCGCGCGAATCGAACCGCACCGCGAAGCCGAGCACCAGGAATCCCTGCACCACCACCTGCTCCACGTCGTCCAGGTGCGCCCCCGCCGCGGCCAGCACCTCGGTGATGCGCGCCGTGATGCCGGGCGCGTCCCGCCCGGTGAAGGTGAGGAGGAGGCGCTCCATGGGCGGCGCACTGTACAGCGCATCCAATGACGTCCGCGCCATGAAAAAGCGCAGGGCCGCCCTATCGGCGGCCATTGGCCGCCGCCGCGGGTCAGACGCCACGCATTTCAGGCGAGCTGGGAGGTGCAGGCGCGGCACCGCCGCGCCGCGGCCGGGACGACCTCCAGGCATTGCGGGCACGTCCTGGTGTCCGGCGGCGCCGGCGCCGGTTGTTCCAGGATGGCCTTGGTGACGACGTACACGACCAACGCGACGATCACGAAGTCGAGGAACCGGCCGAGCAGGTCGCCGTACTTGATCGCGTTGCCGCGCGGAAGCGGGATGGCGGCGTTGCGCCATTCGCCCCCGGGCAGCGCGATTCCCACCACGGGCATGATGACGTCGTCGACGATCCCGCCCACCACGCGTCCCACCGCGGCGCCGATCACCACTCCCACCGCCAGCGCGAGCGCGTTCTGCTTGAGCAGGAACTCCTGGAATCCACGGATCTGCTTCTTCACCCTCTCCCACCTCCGGCGCGTGACCGATCGGACCTGGCCGGGGGTCTCCCGCTTCCAGCCGCCTCATCGGCAGGCGGCGGTTGAAGGAGCCCGGCCGTGCGGATCAGCTCACCCGAGCAAGTTACCGGACGAGCGGCGGAATTCCGCAACTCCACGCCCGCCGTTCTGTTGCCTGATGCTCAGAACGCGTGTTATCCCAGCCGGCCGATGCAGCCCGATCTGTCCGTCGTCATCCCGCTTTACAACGAGGAGGCCAACGTCGAGCCGCTGCTCGCCGAGCTCCTCGGCGTCCTGCGGGGGCTGGGCCGCAGCTACGAGGTGATCTGCGTCGACGACGGGTCGCGCGACGGCACCTTCGCGCAGCTCGCGCGGGTGGCGCAGCGCGAGCCGGCGGTGCGGGTGATCCGCTTCCGCCTGAACTTCGGACAGACGGCCGCCATGTCGGCCGGCATCGAGGCCGCCCGCGGCTCCGTCATCGTCCCCATGGACGGCGACCTGCAGAACGACCCCGCCGACATCGCGAAGCTCCTCGCCCGGCTGGACGAAGGGCACGACGTGGTGAGCGGCTGGCGCAGGGACCGCAAGGACAAGGAATTCGGGCGCAAGCTGCCTTCGCGCGTGGCCAACCGGCTGATCAGCGCGATCAGCGGCGTCCGGCTGCACGACTACGGGTGCTCGCTCAAGGCGTACCGGCGCGACGTGCTGCGCGACGTGAAGCTGTACGGTGAGATGCACCGCTTCATCCCCATCTACGCGAGCTGGCAGGGAGCGCGCGTCACCGAGATGGAGGTCAGCCATCGCGCGCGCAAGGCGGGCAAGAGCAAGTACGGCTTGAACCGCACCATGAAGGTGCTCCTCGACCTCCTGGTGGTGAAGTTCCTCGCCAGCTACGCCACCCGGCCCATCCACGTCTTCGGCGGCTTCGGGCTCTTCTCCTGGCTCTGCGCGGCCTGCGCGGTCGCATGGGCGGTCTATTACAAGGTGCGCGGGCTGAAGGACTTCGTCCAGACGCCGCTGCCGCTCCTCGCCGTCATGTTCACCCTGGTCGGCGCCCTGAGCCTCCTCATGGGGCTGCTCGCCGAGCTGGTGATCCGCACCTACTACGAATCGCAGGGAAAGCGGCCCTACCTCATCGCCGAGGAGCTGAACGCGCGCGAGGACTCGCGCGAGCAGCCGCTGCGGGCCGCGAAATAGCCGATGTGCGGCATCTGCGGCGACGTCGACCTCCTGGGCGCGCCTGACGAGGGCCCGGTGCGGCGCATGGCCCGCGCCCTCGCGCACCGGGGACCGGATGCGGAGGGGTTCTTCTTCGAGGGACCCGCCGCGCTGGGCCACCGCCGCCTCTCCATCCTCGACCTGGAAGGCGGCGTGCAGCCGATGGTGCGCGACGGCGTGGCGCTGGTCTTCAATGGCCAGGCGTACGAACACGACCAGGTGCGCGAGCGGCTGCGCGCGCGCGGCCACGGCTTCACCACCCGCAGCGACACCGAGGTCGTGCTGCGCGCCTACCTCGAATGGGGCGAGCGCTTCGTCGAGGAGCTGCACGGGATGTTCGCCATCGCGCTCTGGGACGCGCCCCGGCGCAAGCTGGTCCTGGCGCGCGATCGGCTGGGCAAGAAGCCGCTCTACTACGCGCTCGCGCAGGGCGGGTCGTGGACGGCCGCCGCGGACGGACCGGCGACTCGCGCCGCGTTCGCATCCGAATTGAAGGCGTTCGCCGCGCACGGAGGCGTTCCCCGCGAGCTGGATGCCGAGGCGCTCGCCCAGTACCTGGCGGTCGAGTACGTGCCCGCGCCGCGCAGCATCCACCGGCACATCTTCAAGCTCCCCGCCGGGCACGTCGCCGTGCTCGACGAGCGCGGCTTCCGCATGCGGCGCTACTGGGAGCTGCCCGCGCCGTCCGCTTCCCGCATCTCCGCGCGAGAGGCCGGAGAAGAGCTGGTCCGGCTCCTCGACAGCGCGGTCGCCCGGCGGCTCGCCGCCGACGTTCCGGTGGGCGTGTTCCTCTCCGGCGGAATCGACTCGAGCACCATCGCGGCGCTGGCGGCGCGGCACAAGGATCCGCTGCAGACGTTCTCCATCGGGTTCACCGAGGAGAGCTTCGACGAGACGCCCTTCGCCAGGCTGGCCGCGGAGCGGCTCGGGACGCGCCACGCGACCGAGCGCCTCTCGGGGCAGGATTGCCTGGATCTCCTCCCCGACGCGGTCGCCTCCCTCGACGAGCCGTTCGCCGACCCGAGCTTCCTGCCCACCCTGCTGCTCTCCCGCTTCACCCGGCGCACGGTGAAGGTGGCGCTCGCCGGGGACGGCGGGGACGAGCTGTTCGCCGGCTACGATCCATTCCTGGCCCATCGCCCGGCAGCGCTGTTCGCGCGCTTGCCTCGGGGCGTCCACGGGCTGCTCCGCGGCGCGGCCGAGCGGCTGCGGCCGTCCTCGAGCAACATGAGCCTGGATTTCCGGCTCAAGCAGTTCCTGCGCGGCGCTTCCGCGCCGCCATCGCTCCGCCACCAGGCGTGGATCGGCTCCTTCCTTCCCTCCGAGCTGGCCCGGCTCCTCCATCCCGACTTGCAAAAGCACGCGGCCCCCGGCGTGGCGTATCGGGAAGTGCTGGCGGAGGCCGAGCGCGGCATCCGCGCCGGCGTGCGCGAGGGCTCGGTGGACGAGGCGCTGCGCTTCTACCTCGGCCGCTACCTCGCCGACGACATCCTGGTGAAGGCGGACCGCGCCTCGATGGCCGCCTCCCTGGAGCTGCGCGCCCCCTTCCTCGACACGCACGTGGTGGAGTTCGCCGCGCGGTTGCCCTGGCGTCTCAAGCTGTCGCTCACCCGCACCAAGGTGCTGCTCAAGCGAGCGCTGCGCGGCATCGTCCCGGACGAGATCCTGCGGCGTCCGAAGAAGGGCTTCGGCATCCCGGTGGCCGCCTGGATCCGCGGCCCGCTGCGCCCGCTGTTCGAGGAGCTGTACTCCGACGCCGAGCTGCGCCGGGCAGGCCTCTTCGAGCCGCGCGCCGCGCAAGCGATGCTGCAGCGGCACCTGCGCGGCGAGGCCGACCTGCGCAAGCCGCTCTGGACCCTGGCCATGTTCCAGCTCTGGCAGCGCAAGTGGGGGTCCAGCGCCTCCGCGCTGAAGCAGGTCGCGTGACCCGGGTGCTCGTCACCGGAGGAGCCGGATTCATCGGCTCGCATCTGTGCGGCCGGCTGCTCGCGCGGGGCGACGAGGTGTCGGCGATCGACAACTTCGACCCGTTCTATCCGGAGCGGGTCAAGCGGCGCGCGCTCGAGCCGCTGCTCGCGCGCGGGCTGCGGCTCTTCCAGGGCGACATCCGCGACCCGCAGGCCGTGGAACGCGCGTTCCGCGACGCACGCGCCGAGTGCATCGTGCACCTGGCCGCGCTGGCCGGCGTGCGCCCCAGCCTCGAGCGCCCCGCCGAGTACATGGACGTGAACGTGCGCGGCACTGCCGTGCTGCTCGAGGCTGCGCGCAAGGCGGGCGTGCGCAGGTTCGTCTTCGGTGGCTCGTCGAGCGTGTACGGCGCGAACGCGGTTCCTCCCTTCCAGGAGACAGCGCGGATCGACTCGCCGCTCAGCCCCTATGCCGCTTCCAAGGCGGCCGGCGAGCAGCTCGTCTCCACCTGGCGGAACCTCTACGGGCTGGAGGCGATCTCGCTGCGCTTCTTCACCGTGTACGGGCCGCGGCAGCGCCCCGACCTTGCCATCCACAAGTTCGCGCGCCGGATGCTCGCCGGACAGAAGCTCCCCTTCTTCGGCGACGGCTCCAGCCGGCGCGACTACACGTACATCGACGACATCCTCGCCGGCGTGCTGGCGGCGCTCTCGGTCCCGCTGTCCCGCCACGAGATCGTCAACCTGGGCGGCGCGCAGACCACCAGCCTGCGCGAGCTGATCGCCCTGCTCGAGGACGCGCTCGGCGTCCGCGCCGAGCTGGACCTCCAGCCCGCCCAGATGGGTGACATGCCGCTCACCAGCGCGGACGTGACGCACGCGGGAAGAGTGCTCGGCTATGCGCCTCGAACCCCTTTGCGCGACGGCATCGGACTGTTCGCCGAATGGATCCGCGGCGAAGGCCGCGATTGGGTCTGAGCTGCGTCCCCGCCGGCCGGAGATCCGTCCAATGACCCGCGGCTCCATGCGCCTTACGCTGCTTTCCCTGCTCGCTGGGTGCGCGAGCGCCACGCATCGGCCTGCGCCCGCGGCAAAGGCGCCCGCCACGACGGCGCCCGCGCCACCGGCCGAGCGGGCTCCGCCCGGCGCCGCGTTCGCCGATCCGGACGATCGCGCGCACCGGCTCGTGGAGGCGCTTCCGGAGGTGGAGGCCGTCTTCGACGAGCAGTTCGCCGCGCGAAAGCCGCCGGGGATGGCGGTGGCGCTGGTCGTCGACGGCGAGGTCCGCTGGTCCAAGGCCTGGGGACGGCGCGACGTGGCGCAGGACCTGCCCGCGGACCTCGACACCGTGTTCCGCATCGCGTCGCTGACCAAGAGCTTCACCGCCATCGCGGTGCTGCGCCTGCGCGACGCGGGCAAGCTGTCCTTGGAAGACGCGGCCGAGAAGTACCTGCCGGAGCTTTCGCGGCTGCGCTACCCGACGCGGGACTCGCCTCGCATCACCGTGCGCCAGCTCCTCTCCCATTCGGCGGGCTTCCCCGAAGACAATCCGTGGGGCGACCTGCAGCTCGGGATGAGCGGCGAGGATCTGGAGCGGATGCTCTCGCGCGGGCTCTCCTTCTCCCGCGCGCCGGGCACTGGGTACGAGTACTCGAATACGGCCTTCGCCCTCCTCGGCGCCTTGGTGCAGCGCGTCTCCGGGCAGCGCATCGAGGAGTACCTGACCGAGCAAGTCCTGCGGCCGCTGGGGATGACTGCGACGGTGTGGCGGCGGGAGGACGTGCCCAAAGGACGGCTCGCCCTCGGGTACGGCCATCGCGCCGCAGCGGCCGGACCCGAGCTGCCCGGCGGCCTGCGCGAGGAGCCGCAGCTCGGAGACGGCGACTACGCGGCGATGGGAGGCCTGTACACCTCGATGCGCGACCTGGCCCGCTACGCGGCGTTCCAGCTCGACGCCTGGCCGCCGCGCGACGACCCGGAAAGCGGTCCCCTGGGCCGCGCCTCGCGCCGCGAGATGCAGCAGGCCGCCCGGCATGCGGGGCTGGAAGTCGCCCCTGCCGACCCGCTCCGCGCGCGGGCCCGTGGATACGGGTACGGCTTCGGCGCGCACGAGAGCTGCGACTTCGATCGCATCGTCTCCCACGGCGGCGGGCTCCCCGGGTTCGGCTCGGTGATCGCGTTCCTTCCCGAGCGGGGCATCGCGGTGGTGGGCGCCAGCAACCTGACCTACACCGCGCCCGACCCCTGGCCCGCCCTGGTGCTGCTGGCCCAGAAGGGCGCAATCCCGCAACGAAAGACGAGGCCCGCGCCGGAGCTGTCGGAGGCGGCGCAGGCGGTGGCTGCCCTCCTCGAGCAGTGGGATCCCGCGCTGGCGCAGAAGCGTTTCGACCGGACCGCCTGGTACTACGAGGCCCCCGACGAGCTGAAGACCGAGCTCGCCGAGCTGCACGCGAAGCTCGGCCCGTGTCGTTCCGGGCAGCTCGAGCCCGAGAACGCGCTGCGCGGCACGCAGAGCCTGTCCTGCGAGCGCGGAACGCTCGACGCGTACGTCACGCTGACCCCGGAGGTGCCGCCGCTCGTCCAGCACCTCGAGCTCAGGCCGTCGATCCCGCCCGGACCACGCCTGCGGCGCGCCGCCGAGCGCGCGGTGGCGCTCACCCTGCGCTGGGACGACGCGTACGCCCGGCAGACGTTCGCGCCGTCCCTCGACGCCCCCGCCGCGAGGAAGCAGCTGACCGCGCACGGCCCCTGCCAGCTGGGCGCGGCGGGTCCGGGAGACGGCGCCAGCCACGGCGCGTTCCGCCTGACCTGCACCAAGGACGCGCAGGAGCTGGAGCTCACCCTCGACGAGGCGTCCGGCCGGATCGTCGACCTGAAGCTGAAAGCGTCCCGCGACCCGTCGCAGAAGTGCGCGCGCCTCTGAGGCCGCGGAGCGCCTCCTCGATTCAACGCGTGCCGAGCAGCTCCACCTCGAAGACGAGCGTTGCGTCGGGCGGGATGGCCCCCGGGAAACCCTGCTTGCCGTAGCCCATCTCGGGCGGGATGGTCAGCTTGCGCCGGCCGCCCACCTTCATGCCGACCACGCCCTCGTCCCACCCCTGGATCACCTGCCCGCGGCCGAGCGCGAAGGAGAACGGCCGTCCGTGGTCCTTGGAGGAGTCGAACTTCTTCCCGTCGGTGAGCCAGCCCGTGTAATGCACCGACACGGTCTGCCCCTTCTTCGCCTCGGGGCCGGTGCCCACCATCAGATCTTCCATCTGCAGCGTCGCCATGTACGCCTCTCTCAGAGCTGCCGCCGGGCCTGGGCGGGGGAATTCTCGTCGGGAAACGGCGACTCGCCCGGGGGAAGGCGATACACCTTCACCACGTCCTCTCCCCGGATCCGGACGGTCGTCCACGGCTCGCGGTGGGAGAGGAACTGCACCGCATCCACGTTGAGGAAGTAGAGCCGTCCGAGCTGGACCACCACGTAGCAGGGCTGCCCGGACCGGCAGGCGCGCCCCCGCCGCACCAGCGTCTCCTGCAGATCGGGACGGCCGAACCGCTCCGCGTACAGCTCGGCGGGCCAGTCGATCTCGGTCGCCACCTCCGCGCCCGGTTCGGCCCGCGCGGAGATCTGCTGCATCGCCTCGCGGAAGCCGGTGTCGAAGTAGTCGCAGTGCGGGAAGAACCAGTCGACGTTCTGGTCGCCGCCGCCGAAGGCGTTGATGTAGAGGC
>DATFUN010000351.1:0-8432 GCA_035260805.1 Myxococcales bacterium
GAGGCCGCCCCGCCGCATGCGCGCGCGAAGGCGATCGTCGCTCCCCACGCCGGATACGCGTACTCGGGACCGATCGCCGCGAGCGCGTTCCGCTGCCTGCCGCCGGCGGTGAACCGGGTGGTGCTCCTCGGACCCTCGCATTTCGTGCCGCTCCGCGGCGTCGCCGTGCCGCGGGCTGCGGCCTTCGAGACTCCGCTCGGCCAAGTTTCGCTGGAGCTCCCGGACGACCTCCCCCGCAGCGACGCGGCGCACGCGCGCGAGCATTCGCTCGAGGTAGAGCTGCCCTTCCTCCAACTCGCCCTGGGCGAATTCCGGTTGGTGCCCCTGGTGGTCGGTCGCGCGGAGCCCGCCGAGGTGGCGGACGCGCTCGCGCGGCTGTGGGGCGGACCCGAGACCGCGATCGTGGTGAGCAGCGACCTGTCGCACTACCTGCCGTACGACGAGGCGCGAAGGGCCGACGAGGAGACCGGCCGGCGCATCGAGCAGCTCGTCCCGGTGCCGGACCGCGCAGCGTGCGGCGCCGCGCCCCTGAATGGGCTGCTCTTCGAGGCCGCGCGGCGCGGGATGAGCTGCGAGCGGCTGGATCTGCGCAATTCCGGCGACACGGCCGGGGACCGCGGCCGCGTGGTGGGGTACGGCGCATTCGCCCTGCGGGAGGGCGCATGAGCTTTCCGGGGCGCTACTTCAGCAAGATCCCCGACGGGCGCGTCCGCTGCGAGGTGTGCCCGCGCTACTGCGCGTTGCACGAAGGGCAGCGCGGGATGTGCTTCGTCCGCGCCCGCGAGGGCGACCGGATGGTGCTCACCACGTACGGGCGATCGAGCGGGTTCTGCGTCGATCCGATCGAGAAGAAACCGCTCGATCACTTCCTCCCGGGCACGCCGGTGCTCTCGTTCGGGACCGCCGGGTGCAACCTCGGCTGCCGCTTCTGCCAGAACTGGGACATCTCCAAGTCGCGCGAGTTGGACCGCCTGACCGACGCGGCGGGCCCCGAGCAGATCGCGCAGGCGGCCCTGGACGCGGGCTGCAGGAGCGTCGCTTTCACCTACAACGACCCGGTGATCTTCCTCGAGTACGCGGTGGACGTCGCCCGCGCGTGCCGCGCGCGCGGGCTGAAGACCGTCGCGGTCACCGCCGGGTACGTCTGCCCCGAGCCGCGCGCCGAGATGTACCGTCACATGGATGCGGCGAACGTGGACCTGAAAGGGTTCACCGAGGAGTTCTACCGGAAGGTGTGCCTCGGCCATCTCCAGCCGGTGCTGGAGACGCTCGTGTACTTGAAGCGCGAGACGCAGGTCTGGTTCGAGATCACCACCCTGCTCATCCCGGGGCACAACGACTCGGACGCGGAGGTCACCGCGCTCTCGGAGTGGATCCTGCGCGAGCTGGGGCCGGACGTGCCGCTGCATTTCACGGCGTTCCATCCCGATTTCCAGATGCTCGACACGCCGCCGACGCCCCCGGCGACGCTCTCCCGCGCCCGCCGCATCGCGCTACGCACCGGACTGCACTACGTCTACACGGGCAACGTGCACGACGAGGACGGCCAGTCGACCCGCTGCGCTTCCTGCGGCGAAATCCTCATCGGCCGCGACTGGTACACCCTGACCCGCTGGACCCTCGATTCTCAGGGTCGCTGCCTGTCCTGCGGCGCGCAGCTGCCTGGTGTCTTCTCCGGCAAGCCCGGCACGTGGGGCCCGCGCCGCCGCCCCGTGCACCTGCAACTGATCTGACAGAGTGTTCCGAAGAGATCACCGCGGAGACGCGGAGAGCGCGGAGGATCTGGTTGGTCCCGTACCCTGCGCGGGTGCCCGACCGACAGCCAAATTCGATCTCCGCGACCTCCGAGCCTCCGCGGTAATCCTTTTGGCGGCGCGGCTACTTCACGGTGGGGTGGATGAAGACCAGCTGCTTGCGGTGGCCGGGGATGGAGCCGCCCACCAGCAGCAGGTTGTTCTCGGGGATGACGTCCACCACGCGCAGGTTCTGCACGGTGCGGCGGTCCACGCCCTTCTGTCCCGGCATGCGCTTGTTCTTGAACACGCGGCCCGGCGTCTTGCGCTGTCCGATCGCGCCCGGGTGGCGGTGCAGCTCGTGCGCGGTGGAGCTGTCGCGCGCGGCCCCCTTCATGTGGTGACGCTTGAATACGCCAGAGAAGCCGAACCCGCGCGTGGTGCCGGTGACGTCGACCTTGTCGCCCTTCTTGAACAGCTCGACGGTGAGCTGCGACCCGGGGGCGTGGCCCTCCAGCTCCTTCTCTTCGACGCGGAACTCGCGCACGTTGCGGTGGGGCTTCTGGTTGCGCTTCTTGAAGGCGCCCAGGTCGGGCTTGCGCGCGTTGCGCTGCTGCTTTTCGGACAGCTCTTCGTGCGCCACCTGGAGCGCCACGTAGCCGTCGCGCTCCTTGGTCCTATGCCCGAACACGAGGTTCGGCGCGACCTCGATCACCGTGACGGGGTGCGCGGTGCCGTCCTCCGCGAACACCGTCGTCATTCCGACTTTCCTTCCGATCAGGCCCTTCGACATGGCGAGCTCCTGCGCTGCCTCCCGCGCCATCGCGCCCACCACGGTCGGGCCGGATGCCCGCCGGCGGGTGAGGGACCTGTCGGTCCGGAGGGGTTGCATCCGCGGCCGTAGCGAGGGCCCGCGGGGCGGGGCTGAATACCATGGGGACCCCCCGAGGACAATTGAACATCGCGCCCGCGAGCGATCGCCAGCTCGCCCGGCTGCCTTCCGTGCGCAACCAGGACGCGTCGCTGTCCCGGGTGGGAACCGCGTTGCCCACCGCGGACCGCGCGGCGACCGGGTAGCCGCGAGGAGTGCACGCAGGCGCTCGCTGGCACGCCAACTGCGAGAGCTCACCTACGCAGGCCAGGCGTTGCGGGGGGAGTCCGGGATGGCGGCGACGGCGGAAAACCTGGTCGGGTGGAGCACGCTCCCTGCTCGGGCGCGGCCCGAGCGCAGGCGGGGGCGAGGTCTCGGTTGGGGCGTGCTCCTCGGCCTCGGGGCAGCGGCGTCCGGGGCGGTCCTGGGCCTGGTCGCCTCGCCGGGGCCGGGCGACGACCACACCAGGTCGAACCTCGCGTGGACCTCGGCCGCGGCCGTGCAGACGGCGCAGCGATCCGAGCGGCGGGCGCAAGACGCGGAGAGGGCGCTCGCGGGCGCCCGGACCCATCTCGAGCAGCTCGAGGCCGCCGCGCAAGAGCTTCGCGACTGGCAGGAGGCGAGGCGCCTCGGCCTGGACCACGCCCTGCCCGACCGCGGCGCGCTCTGGGGCGACGACCGCCGCCGCGTGCTCGCGGCCATCGTGCGCGAGGCGCGCCGCCACGGGCTCGACCCGCTGATGGTGGCCGCGGTGATCGAGATCGAGTCGCGGTTCGATCCCTTGGCAGTCTCGTCCGCCGGGGCGTACGGGCTCATGCAGCTGATGCCGCCCACCGCTCAGGAGCTGTTCACCGGCAGGAAGGCCGCGCTCAAGACGGCGCACCTCTTCAATCCGGTGCTGAACATCGAGCTGGGCACTGCCTACCTCGCGCAGCTCCTGCGGCGCTTCGACGGCGATCTGCACCGGGCGCTCATCGCCTACAACGCGGGTCCGTCGGTCGCGCGCGCGCTGGTGCGCGGCAGCAAGTCGCACCGGCGCTTGCAGGCGTATCCCCGCGCCGTCCTCGGCGCCTACCGCGCCTTGCTGCTCGCCGAGCAGCAGGGCCCTGCCCGGCTCGCGCAGGGGTAAAGCGTCCTTCCGCGCGCCCGAGCCAGAAAAGCGCGGGAAAGCGTGCGCTCGCCGCCTGCATTCGGAGGGTACGCGCCTCAGCGTCTACCGGAGAGGAGGCGCTCACATGGACAAGAAGAACATCGAAGGCAAGGTCGACAAAGTCACTGGCAAGATCAAGGAGATAGGCGGAGTCGCGACCGACAATCGCGACTGGGAGGCCGAAGGCAAGCTCGACCAGGTCAAGGGGAAGGTGAAGGAAGGCCTGGGCAACCTGCGCGAAGGCATCAAGAACAAGCTGGACCAGCTGGACGAGAAGGACACCGAGAAGCCCTAGTCGTTCCGGCGTTCCTTGAAGGTGCGGGCGGCCGGCGGCCCACGCTGGCGCCCGTCACTTGCGCGGCAGCGAGATCACCAGGGCGCCCTCGCGCTCCTGCAGCGATCCACCGTGCACGGTGAAGACGGTCTCCGCTAGCGCGTATCCGAGGACGGTGCCGGCGGGGTCTCCCGAAGGGCGGTCCTCGGGCACTGGCGGCACGAGCGGAACGGGTGCGTCCGAGCAACGGACGATGAGCTCGCCCCGCCCGGGCAAGGCGTGACCAATCACCGCGACCCGCGCCGGAGCGGCGACACCCTTGATGAGGTACTCGAGCACGGAGCGCACGGCGCGCCGGAGCATTTCGCCGTCGCCGCTCACCAGGAGCTCCCCGGGCACGTCCACCGTCCAGCCCTGCGTGACAGCGCCGTCCTTCTCGGCCAGCGACGCGATCGCTCCGTCCACCACGGAACGCATCTCCAGCGTATCGTGGTGCAGCTCGTAGCCGTGCTCGTTGAGCCGCTCGATGGTGAAGTAGTCGTCGACCAGCCGGCGCATGCGGCGCAGCGCGCGCAGGCTCGCGTCGACCATCTTCTCGGCCCGCGGCCCCGAGCGGTCCGTGACGTCCATCCGCTTCAGCAGGTCGCAGGACCACAGAGCGGTGGCGAGAGGGTTCTTGATCTCGTGGGCAACGAATCCGAGGTACTTGCCGCGTCGATTGCCGGCAGTCGGCATCCAAGCAAAGTAGTCCGGCCGGCAGACGCTAGCAAGGAGCCGACCGGCGCGCTTTACAGGCTCGGCCGCCCGCGAATCCTGAAATTCCTACCGGCTTCGGTCCGTCCTGCATGGCGACCGGCGCCGGCAAGGGTCGGTGCTCCGAGGGTAATTGCGCGGAGCGCCAATCCTGGCATCGAGCTTGCTCATGGTCCCTGCGTCGCGCAACGCCACCCAAGCAGCAGGGAGGACACGCATGCAACCATCCACCGTCCCTTCGAGCGCCGGCTCGCTCGCCATGTACCTGGCGGAGATCAACCGCTACCCGCTGCTCACCGTGGATGAGGAGCAGCGCCTGGCCAGGCTGTACGCGCGGAATGCGGACCTCGACGCCGCGCACAAACTCGTCACCTCGAACCTCCGCTTCGTGGTGAAGGTCGCCTACGAGTACCGCTCGTACGGGATCAAGATGGCCGACCTCATCCAGGAGGGGAACATCGGCCTGATGAAGGCCGTGCAGAAGTTCGACGCCGACAAGGGTATCCGCCTGATCAGCTACGCGGTGTGGTGGATCCGCGCCTTCATCCAGAACTACATCTTGAAGAGCTGGTCGCTTGTGAAGCTCGGCACCACCCAGGCCCAGCGGAAGTTGTTCTTCAGCCTGGCGCGCACCCGGCGCGAGCTGGAGAGGTTCGACGGCACCGAGCAGGTCGGGGCCGATGAGAAGGCCATCGCCCGCAAGCTGCGCGTGAAGCCCGGCGAGGTGGTGGAGATGCAGCAGCGCATGGAGGGCCGCGACCTGTCGCTGGACGCTCCGATGGGCGAGGACGGCGGCTCCAGCCACGTGGATTTCGTGATGGACGGCGCCGACCTGCCGGACGCGGAGCTGGCGGAGCAGGAAGAGCGCCACATCGTGCAGGAGCGCGTGGTCGAAGCCCTCTCGCGCCTGGATCCGCGCGAGCGCTACATCATCGAGATGCGCGTGATGCAGGACAAGCCGATGACGCTCAAGGAGCTGGGCGAGCACTTCGGCTTCTCGCGCGAGCGCGCGAGGCAGCTCGAGATCCGCGCCAAGGCCAAGCTGGAGGCCGAGCTCGGCGAGCTGATGGAAGACCTCTTCCCGGGGGAGGAGCGCCTCCCGGTGGCCGAGTCGGCATAGCGCAAGCGTACGGGCGCAGTTATCCAGGGACAGGGGCGGCGTGTCTCTCGCACGAGGTGCCCGTATGCCTGGTTTCCCGCGCCCGTTGCTCCTCGCGCTCGCCGCCGGGGTCGGTCTGCCGATCGCCTGCCGCACCCCGCAGCGCGGTTCCGCGGCGATGGTGGTGACGCCCCTCTACAACCCGGCGGCGATCCCCGTCTACCTGGGCATCGATGGCCCGCACTTGTTCGCGCACGGCGGCGACGCCGGGGTGGACTTCGACGTCGAGACCCAGCCGGACGGCTGCGCGCGGGGCGCCGTCAACGGCAACCCGATCGCGGTGTGTCCGGTCCAGGGCCAGCCCGGGCAGTCGGATTCGACGAAGACCTTCCAGCTCGAAGGTCCGCTCGGGACGCGCACCTTCAGCCTCGAGCAGCGCGGCGACCGCGTCTACGTCGACTTCGGCATCAACCAGGGCCGCGGAGAGTTCGTCGTGCCCGAGGGACTCCTGCGCCAGCATCCGGAGATGCTCGCCGCCGCCTGGTTCTACGGCGCGTTCGGACGCCCGCGCCCCGGCTCGGAAACCCAGGCCTACGTGATCCGTCCGCGCTGACCGCGACCAGCGCCGGGGATCACGCCTTCGAGGCCGGACGCGCGCGCGGGAAGGCGTCCTTCCCGGCGTACCGGGCCGACAGCCCGAGCTCCTCCTCGATGCGCAGGAGCTGGTTGTACTTCGCCATGCGATCGCTGCGGCTCGCCGATCCCGTCTTGATCATCCCGCAGTCGCAGGCGACCGACAGGTCGGCGATGAAGGTGTCTTCGGTCTCGCCCGACCGGTGGGACATGATGGTGCGGTAGCCGCTTGCGTGGGCCATGCGCACGCAGTCGAGCGTCTCGGTGAGCGAGCCGATCTGGTTGACCTTGATGAGCACTGCGTTGGCGACGCCGTCCTGGATTCCGCGGCGGAGCCGCTCGGTGTTGGTGACGAAGAGATCGTCGCCGACGAGCTGGAGGCGCGCGCCGAGGCGATCGGTGAGGAGCTTCCACCCTTCCCAGTCGTCCTCGGCGAACCCGTCCTCGATCGAGACGATGGGGAAGTCGCGCGACCACTGGTCGTACAGGTCGACCAGCGCCTTGCGATCGATCGACTTGCCGTCCAGCTCGTAGGCGGAGGTCTTCTTGTCGAACAGCTCGCTGGCGGCGACGTCGAGGGCGAGCACCACGTCCTCGCCGAGGCGATATCCCGCCTTGCCGATCGCCTGCGCGATCGACTCCAACGCCTCGCCGTTCGAGCGCAGGTCTGGAGCGAAGCCGCCCTCGTCGCCCACGCTGGTCGCCTGCTTGCGCGACTTCAGCACCGCCTTGAGGGCGTGGAAGACCTCCGCCCCGCAGCGCAGCGCCTCCGCGAAGGTGGGCGCGCCCCAGGGAACGATCATGAACTCCTGCACGTCCACGTTGTTGTCCGCGTGCGCGCCGCCGTTCAGGATGTTCATCAGCGGCACGGGCAACGTGCGCGCATTTGCTCCTCCGACCCAGCGGTAGAGCGGCACGCCCTGCGCCAGCGCTGCGGCGCGCGAAGCCGCCAGCGAGACTCCCAGGATCGCGTTCGCGCCCAGCGACTTCTTGTTGGGCGTCCCGTCCAGCTCGATCATCAGCCGGTCCAACGCCTCCTGGCTCGCGGCGTCCATTCCCAGAAGCCGCGGCGCGATCTTGCTGCGCACGTTCTCCACCGCCGTGCGCACGCCCTTGCCTCCGTAGCGGGACTTGTCGCCGTCGCGCAGCTCGTGCGCCTCGTGCTCGCCGGTCGAGGCGCCGGAGGGCACCGCCGCGCGGCCCACGGCCCCGGAGGCGACGGTGACCTCGCACTCCAGGGTGGGGTTGCCGCGGCTGTCGAGGATCTCGCGGGCGTGGACGTCGACGATCTCGGTCATGACGGCGGCTCCTCGATCCGGGAGCGCCCGGGTAGCACGTGCGAGGGGCCGCATCAAGTGATGCGCATCGAGGCGGCTGATCGATTGCGCGCCCGAGGCCTACGCGTCAGCGCGGGGACAGCGCTGCGTCGACCATCGCGACCTCGCAGCGCCCCGGCGGGTCCTCGCGCGAGTCCTCGCACGCCTGCGACAGCGGGAACTGCGCCGGGCTGAACGCCGGCGCGGCGACGACGACGGAGCACTCCATGGCGGGGCCGGGACCGCGGCCGCCCAGCTCGAAGAGCCCGTCGTGGTCCGAGGTGGCGGCGAGGTCCTGCGGCATGTCGGGGCAATGCAGCGCCACCGTCGCCCCGCGGATGGGGCGCTGCTCGGCCCGCACCTGTCCCTGCACGCTCCAGGCGGGTTCGCAAGCGGCGGCGGCGCAGAGCGCCAATAAAGGCAGGAGGCGTCCCATCGATCCCTCGACCCATGAGATGCCGCAGCGCTCACTTCCGGTGCGCCGCTCGCCGGCCGATTCGGCAGCCGGTCCTTTTCTGGGTGCGGACCGCGGCGGATGTGTTGTAGAGAGCGCCGTCCAGGGAGGGTTTCATGGCGGGTCTGCTGGAAGGCAAGGTCGCGATC
>DATFUN010000352.1:0-7755 GCA_035260805.1 Myxococcales bacterium
CCACGTTGGCGAGGTCCGCGCCGGCGAACCCCGGAGTGCGCGTCGCCACCTCGCGCAGATCGACGTCCGCGCCGAGCTTCACCTCGCGGGCGTGGATGCGGAGGATCTGCTCGCGCCCGCGCCGGTCGGGCCGATCGACCAGCACCTGCCGATCGAAGCGGCCGGGACGCATCAGCGCCGGGTCGAGGATCTCGGGCCGGTTGGTGGCGGCGACGACGATCAGCGCCGTGCGCGCGTCGAACCCGTCCATCTCCGCCAGCATCTGGTTGAGCGTCTGCTCGCGCTCGTCGTGGCCGCCGAAGACGCCGGCGTTGCGGCTCTTGCCGATCGCGTCCAGCTCGTCGATGAAGATGATGGACGGCGCTTTGGAGGCCGCCTGCTGGAAGAGGTCGCGCACGCGCGCGGCGCCGACGCCGACGAACATCTCCACGAACTCGGAGCCGGACAGGCTGAAGAACGGCACCCCCGCCTCGCCCGCCACCGCGCGCGCGAGCAGCGTCTTGCCGGTGCCGGGAGGACCGACCAGCAAGACTCCCTTGGGGATGCGTCCACCCAGGCGGCGGAACTTGGCCGGGGTCTTGAGGAACTCGACGATCTCCTTCAGCTCGTCGACCGCCTCGTCGATGCCGGCGACGTCCTTGAAGGTGACGCCGGTGGTCGCCTCCATGTAGATGCGCGCCTTCGTCTTGCCGAAGCTCATCACGCCCGGCGGACCGCCGGGCATCCCGCCGCTCATGCGGCGCGTGAGCCAGCTCACGAAGAGGAGGCCGAGGCCGATGGGCACCGCCAGCATCCAGATCATGTCGGTGGTGGACGACTCGGCCACCGCCTCGTACTCGATGTGCTTGGACTCGAGCAGCGGGATGAGGCTGGTGTCGCCCTGGACGCGGACGGCGAACCAGGGCAGCTCGCCGCGCGAGGCCGAGCCCTCGGCACCCTTCGGGTAGCACTTCACCCAGTCCTGGCTGAGCACCACCTTGGCGCAGCCGTCGCTCTGGATCCGGTCCAGCAGCCGGCTGTAAGGAACGCGCTGGAAGCCGGCGTCCTGGAACAGCGTGCGCAGCAGAAGGAACGCGACCAGCACGAGCAGCACGTAGGCCAGCGGCGAACCGAATCGCGGGCCGGTGCCTCCCTGCTTGTCGATCTTCTTGCCGCGTGGGTTGGGCTTTCCAATCATCCTGTTGCTCCCCTCCGGAGACGTCACTCCCCCGTGGGTGAAGGTAAGACCCGGCCGGGGAGTCGCAAGCAAAACGCTTTTTTTTGCTTGCGGCCCTCGGTCGCGCCCGCGGCGATCGGGACCGCTCGTCTGCATCGAGCTGGGCGGGCGGACGAGGGGGCGTTCCCTTTACGGCCGCCAGCCACCTGGCGAGTCAATGGGTCAGATCGAGCAACTGCGCCACGCTCTTCTCGTCGGCTGCGGGGAATTCGTATTGGTTCAGGTCCTGCGGCGCCACCCAGCGGTGATCGTGCACGCGGTGGTGCGCGATGCTCCCTGCGAGCAGCTTGCAGGTGTAGACGCAGAAGTCGATGTCGTAGTTGGGGTACGAGTGCTGCACGTGGATCACGCGGTCCCGGACCTCCACGTCGATCCCCATCTCCTCCTTCAGCTCGCGCGCCAGCGCCACCTCGTCGGTTTCCCCCTCCTCGACCCGGCCGCCGGGGAATTCCCACAGGAGGGGGAGGGTTGCCGTGGGGCGTCGCTGGGTAATCAGGTACTTGCCGTCCTTTTCCAGCATTGCGGCCACGACGCGGATCTTGGAAGGCATGGCGCGGCACCATAGACCCCGGTCGGGGGTCGGGCAAGGTCGCCGGACAAGCGTTCGCCCGCTCCCTTGCACTCCGGAAGCGGCCCGTTAGCTTTGCTGGGAGGAGGCGAGGGCATGGTCGTCTTGCTGGCAGCGCTGGTCCTCGCGGCGCCGGTCTCCCACGCCAAACCGCGCGCGAAGAAGCCTCCCGCGGAAGCGAAGGCCGCCGCGGCCCGGCCACCCCTGTGCCAGGGCGACTATGCCGACTCGGTGCCCGCCGCCGTCGCCTCTCAGGTGCTCGACGGGGTGCGCGAGCAGTTCGTCTTCTCCATCCGCAACACCGCCACCTACGAGCACGTCTACTACGGCCGCGACGGGAAGCTGCGCCGCGCGTACGTGCGCTCGGTCGTGCACGGCACCGGCTTCGCCTACCGGGTGCGCGACGGCGAGACGCTGATCATCACCAACCAGCACGTGGCCGAGCGGCCCGACGTCACCGACGACGACCACGCCGTCGACGGCGTCCCTCCCGGCAGCAAGAAGGTCCGCGAGCAGCTCAAGATCGTCCGCAACGAGGACGACGATTACGAGCCGGGCCACGTCGCGCTGGCCAAGGTGCTCACCGACGCGCCCGCAGACATCGCCATCGTGAAGGCGCACAAGCTGCTGCCGCTGATGCCCTTCCGCTTCGGCCGCTCCGGCGCGCTGCGGGCCGGGAACCTGGTGCAGGTGCGCGGGTTTCCCCTGGGGGCATTCTCCGCGCTCAGCATGGGCAAGGTCGTGAACCCCTACACTGAAGATACGGAGAAGGGCTGGAGCCACAGCGACTTCGTCATCGACGCCTTGCTCAGCGCCGGGAACAGCGGCAGCCCGGTGTTCGCCGTGTCGTGCCGGACCTCGGAGCCGGAGCTGGTGGGCGTGTTCCACGCCGGGTACACCGAGGCCGCGGCATTGAACGTGGTGGTCGGCATCGATCAGTTGCGCGAGGAGCTCGACAACCTCAAGGTCCCCCGCCGCGACGGCGGCCTGCGCTCCGAGATCACCGCGCAGGACCGCGACCGGGTGGTGAAGGAGCTGTTCGCCGACCAGTCCCACGGGCTGACCTTTCCGTTCGGCGGCCGCGCGGTGCTGGCGCGGCTCGTCGACTCAGGGACGCTGCGCTTCACCGTCCTGGACGAGGACTATCCGATGGTGACGCGAGAGTCGCTCGCGCTCGTCGACCGCTCGCAGAGCGGATTCGGCACGCTGGACACCGTGGTCGTGCTGGTCGACGGAGCGCCGGCGGAGGTGCCGGGCTCGGCCCTGGAGCCCGAGATGCGGGACCACTTCGAGAAGCTCTACGATGCCCTGTGGCACCAGCTGCTCGGAGTGGTCGACTACCGCGCGCGCCTCTCCCGCGGCCGGCAGAGCGCGGACGCCTTCGCCCAGGCGCAGCAGGCCCGCACGCGGCTGCGCAAGAAGGTCCCCGAGCAGAAGGAGCAGATCGGCCTGGCGATGTTCGAGGCCGATCGGGTCGGCACCGTCGCCAAGGCGGTGGCCTCGTCTCCCTCCTCCTCACCGCCCGCTGCCGCCGCCCTCGCCCACCCCGACCAGTAGATCCGGCGTCCCCGCGGCGAGTACTGTGGCCCGATGTTCATCGGGCATTTCGCGGTGGCGTTCGCGGCGAAGAAGGTGGTGCCGCGGACTTCGCTCGCGACGCTGATGGCGGCCGCGCAGCTCCTGGACCTGATCTGGCCGATCCTGGTGCTGCTCGGGATCGAGATGGTGCGCATCGACCCCGGCGCGCCGAGCCCGTTCCTCAGGCTGCGGTTCGTGCATTACCCGTGGACGCACAGCCTGCTCATGGCGATCGTCTGGGGCATCGCCTTTTCCCTCGCTTACCGCGCCCGGACTGGATACGGCCGCGGCGCGGCGGTGCTCGGCGCTCTCGTCGTGTCGCACTGGGTGCTCGACTGGGTCACGCACCGGCCCGACCTGCCGCTCGCCCCGGGATTCGCGCCGCGCGTGGGGCTCGGTCTATGGACCCGGCCCGCGGCGACCATCGCCGTGGAGGGTCTGCTGTTCGTCGCGGGGGTGGCGGTCTACGCGCGCACGACGCGGTCGCGCGACCGGGCGGGAACCTGGGGGTTCTGGGGATTCGTCGCCTTCCTGCTGGTGGCTTACGCCTCGAGCCTCGCCGGCGATCCGCCCTCCCCGCAGGTGGTCGCGGGAACTGCGCTCGTCGGCTGGGCGCTCATCCCGTGGATCGCCTGGTTCGACCGGCATCGCGAGGCCGCGTAGAAGCCCGTCAGCCTGTGATCGCGCGGTACTCGACCATGAGGCAGCGGTCCTGGACCACCAGGATGCCAGCGCGGGCCAGGGCCTCGGCGGTGCGATCGTCGCGGATGCCGCTCTGGAGCCAGACCGCGCGCGGGCGCTTGGCGAGCAGATCGGACAGGTGCTGGGCGACGTCGGACGGCCGGCGGAACACGTCGACGATGTCGACCTCGCCGGGGATCTCGCTGACCTTGCGGTACACCTTCTCGCCCAGGATCTCCTGCACGGCCGGGAAGTAGACCGGGACCGGGACGATCGAAAGTCCCATCTTCTGCAGCGCCGCCGGAACGTAGAATGCGGGCTGCCCGCTCTGGGCCTCGGTCTTGATCCCCAGCACCGCGACACGGCGCGCTGTCTTTAAAAGTTGCGCGATGCGATCCTCGTCGTCCTCGATCAGGTTTCGGCGCCACTCGTCCATGCGGGCATGGTAATCCCGCCCGGCAGGAGGTGCGAATGCCGCACGCCGTCCGCGCTCCCCGAGGCTCCAGCTTGTCGTGCAAGGGCTGGGTGCAGGAAGCCGCGCTGCGCATGCTGCAGAACAACCTGGACCCCGACGTCGCGGAGAGGCCGGACGAGCTGATCGTCTATGGCGGCAGCGGCAAGGCCGCCCGCGACTGGCCGTCGTACGAGCGGATCTGCGCCTCCCTCCGGACGCTGGGCGGGGAGGAGACGCTGCTGGTGCAGAGCGGCAAGCCGGTCGGGGTCCTGCGCACCCATCCCGACGCGCCGCGGGTGCTGATCGCCAATTCCAACCTGGTTCCGAAGTGGGCCACCTGGGAGAAGTTCCGCGAGCTGGAACGGGCCGGGCTCACCATGTACGGCCAGATGACCGCCGGGTCCTGGATCTACATCGGGACCCAGGGAATCCTGCAGGGCACCTACGAGACCTTCGTGGCTGCCGGCCGTCGGCATTTCGGCAGCGAGGATCTCTCCGGACGGCTGGTGGTCAGCTCCGGGCTCGGGGGCATGGGAGGCGCGCAGCCGCTCGCGGCCGCCATGGCCGGCGCGGTGTTCCTCGGATTCGAGGTGGACCCAGGGCGCCTGCGCCGCAGGCTTTCGCAGCGCTATCTCGACGAGGAAGCGCCATCGCTGGAAGCGGCGCTGCGCAGGGCCGGGCAGGCGCGGGACCGCGGCGAGGCCGTGTCGATCGGGGTGGTCATGAACGCCGCCGAGGCGCTCCCCGAGCTGGTGCGGCGCGGGGTGGTTCCCGACCTGGTCACCGACCAGACCTCCGCGCACGATCCGCTGAACGGGTACGTCCCGGCCGGCCTCACGCTGGAGGAGGCCGCCGAGCTGCGCGCGCGCGACGAAAAAGAGTACGTCCGCCGCGCGCGGGCCAGCATGGCGGAGCACGTGCGGGCGATGCTGGAGCTGCGCCGGCGCGGGGCCCACGTCTTCGACTACGGGAACAACCTGCGGGCCGAGGCGCAAGAAGGTGGCGCTGCCGACGCATTCGCGTACCCTGGATTCGTGCCTGCCTACATCCGGCCGCTGTTCTGCGAGGGGGCGGGCCCTTTCCGCTGGGTCGCGCTCTCCGGCGATCCGGCCGACATCCACGCCACCGACGATGCCCTGATGGCGGAGTTTCCCGACAAGCCCGCCCTGCAACGCTGGCTGCGGCTGGCGCGCGAGCGGGTCCAGTTCCAGGGGCTGCCGGCGCGGATCTGCTGGCTCGGCTACGGCGAGCGCGCCCGGGCCGGCCTGCTCTTCAACGAGCTGGTGCGCAGCGGGCGGGTGAAGGCGCCGCTGGTGATCGGGCGCGACCACCTCGACTGCGGATCGGTCGCCTCGCCCAACCGCGAGACCGAGGCGATGAAGGACGGCTCCGACGCGATCGCCGACTGGCCGATCCTCAATGCGCTGGTGAACGCGGTGAACGGCGCCTCCTGGGTGTCGTTCCACCACGGCGGAGGGGTGGGCATCGGCTACTCGCTCCACGCCGGGCAGGTGATCGTGGCGGACGGGACGGACGCCGCGGCGCGGCGGCTGGAGCGGGTGCTGACCAGCGATCCAGCGATGGGCATCCTGCGCCACGCCGACGCCGGTTACGAGGAGGCGATCCAGGTGGCTCGCGAACGCGGCGTGCAGATTCCGGGGCTGACGCGATGATCTCGCTTTCGATCCGCCACGCGCGGCTCGCGACCATGGAGGGCGCGCAGGCGGCGCCCGGGGAGGGACCGCTCGCCCTGGTGGAAGACGGGGCGGTCGCGGTGGACGGCGAGCGCATCGCGTTCGCGGGGCCCGACCACGAGCTGGCGGAGAAGATCGCCCGCGGCGAGCTGCAGGCCGACCGCCGGGCGGTCGAGATCGACGCGGCGGGTGCGCTGGTCACCCCCGGGTTCGTCGACCCGCACACCCATCTGCTGTTCGCCGGCGACCGCTCGGCGGAGTTCGCGCAGCGGCTCTCCGGCGCGACGTACTCGGAGATCGCGCAGACCGGCGGGGGGATCATCTCCACCGTGCTGTCGACCCGGGCGGCCTCGGACGAGCAGCTGGTGGAGGGCGCGAGGCAGCGGCTCGCGCGCCTGACCCGAGGTGGGGTCACCACCGTCGAGGTAAAGAGCGGGTACGGCGCCTCCATCGAGCAGGAGCTGCGGCTCTTGCGCCTCATCCGGCATGCGGGCCAGGCGGCGAGCTGCGACGTGGTCCCCACGTTGCTCGGCCTGCACACGGTCCCGCCGGAGATGGACCGGCACGCCTGGGTCAAGGTGGTGGCCACCGAGCTCACCTCGGAGGCCGCCAAGCAGGGCCTCGCCCACGGCTGCGACGCGTTCTGTGACAAGGGCGCGTTCACCACCGACGAGTGCCGCACGGCGCTGGAAGCGGGCGTGCGCGCCGGGTTGGTCGCGCACCTGCACGCGGATCAGCTGACCAATACGGCCGGGGCCGCGCTCGCCGCGGTGATCGGATGCTCCAGCGCCGACCACCTCGAGCGCACCGGGGCGGCCGGCGTGGAGGCGATGGGCCGCGCAGGCACCACCGCGGTGCTGCTCCCGCTCGCCGCGTGGTTCTTGCGCGACTCGAAACCGGCGCAGGCGGCGCCCTTCCTGGCCGCAGGCGTGCCGGTCGCGCTAGGGTCGAACCTGAACCCGGGCAGCCAGCGCATGGAAGGGTTCTCGCTGCTGCTGGCCGCGGGGTGCCTGTTCAGCGGGCTCTCCCCGGCCCAGGCGCTGTGGGCCTGCACCGTGGGCGCTTCCCGCGCGCTGCACATGGACGACCGCGGCCGCCTGGCCCCGGGGCTGCGCGCCGACCTGGTGCTCCACGCCACCCGCGACCCGGCCCACCTGCCCTACCACGCAGGCGTCGACCATGCCCGCCTGGTCCTCCGCCGCGGCCAGATCGTCCTCGACCTCCGCACCGACCCCCCACTCAACTGCGGCTAACGCCGCTCTCCAAGCCATCGAGCCAAGAAAACTTACCGCGGAGACGCTGAGGGCGCGGAGGTTGTTTTTTCTCGATGAACGATCGGGCGGCAAACGCCCGATCCGAGCGCCAGCAGATCCTCCGCGCTCTCCGCGCCTCCGCGGTGATCTTTTGGACGCGTTCCGGCGTCAGTCGAGGGGTTCGCCGTCGTACATGGAGTCGATCTGAGGCTTGTACTTCTGGGTGGCGGCCTTGCGCTTCACCTTGAGGGTGGGAGTCAGCTCGCCGGACTCGAGCGAGAAGTCGCGCTCGAGGATGGTGAACCGCTTCA
>DATFUN010000353.1:0-8443 GCA_035260805.1 Myxococcales bacterium
GCCGCACAGGCGGCCGCGACGGCCAGCGCCGCCGCGGCTGCAATGCAAGGGGCCGGAGGAATCTCGCCCTGCCATCGCACCGCCGCCGCCAGCGCGAACGTCGCTCCGGCGGCCGCCCAGGGAATCATGCCCGCCGCAGGCTCCGGGTCTCCGGTTCGAGCTGCGAGACGTCGCCGCGTTCGTTCCGGCGGAGCCCGTGGACCTCCTCTTTTCCAACGCGGCGCTGCACTGGATCCCGGAGCACGGCGAGCTGCTCCCCCGGCTGCGCGCGGCGCTGGGGCCGGGCGGGCAGATCGCGGTGCAGATGCCCGCCAACGACGACCATGCATCGCACGAGACGGCGCGCGAGCTGGCCATGGAGCACGAGTTCAAGCGCCACCTGGGCGGGTTCGTCCGGCGGCCGCCGCTGCCCTCTCCCGTGCGATACGCCGGCTGGCTGCACCACCTGGGCTTCGCCAGCCAGCACGTGCGCTTGCAGGTCTACACGCACCTGCTCGGCTCGCGCGACGAGGTGGTCGAGTGGGTCCGCAGCACCTTGCTCACCGACTACCAGCGCCGCCTGCCGCCGCCGGTCTGGGACCGATTCCTCGCCCGCTACCGCGAGCTGCTCCTGCCCAAGCTGCCCGACGATCGACCCTTCCTGTACACCTATCCGCGCATCCTGTTCTGGGGACAGTTGCCAGGGTAGACGAGCCACGGAGACCAGCGTCGCTCATTCCCGGATGTGGAGAACACAATCACAGGAACATCGGACTTGATTCGGCGGCCACTAGCGCAACCGGGCCACCCGTGAGCGCGCCTCGTCGAGCGCGCGGTGGATCTCTTCCAGCGCGGTGCGGGATTGGAGCGCTTCGTCTGCCTCGGCGCGCGCGGCGACCAGCGCCTCTTCGAGCGCGTCCCGTTCGGCGGTGAGCGCTTCGGCGGCTTTCCGCGCCTGGTCCCGCTCCGCGGCACGGGCCTGCGCCTCTGCCGCCAGCCTCTGCGCATGCTCGCGGGCCTGGGCAGCCTCGGCGCGAGCGGCGTCGGCGTCGCGGACGCCGCCGGCCGCGCGGGTGCGCTCCTCCCGCAGCTCGCGCGCGAGGCGGGCCACCTGCCCGAGCGCGCCGTCCCGCTCCGCCTCGAGCAGCTCCATCTCGCGCCGGAGCTGCTCGGCCAAAGAGCCGCGCTTCTGCAGCTCCGCGGCGAGGTGGTCGGTCTCCGCGCGCTGATCGCGCGCTTCTTCCGCGGCCCGCCGCAGAGCGGTAACTGCGCCGTCCAGGTCGGCTCGCAGCTGCGCGTTGGCGGCAGCGGCATGGGCCACTTCAGTGGTGAGGTCCTTCGCGAGCTGCGCGACCTGCGCCGCCGCCGGCGAGCGCCTCGGCCCGGGCCGCGAGGCGACTCCATCGTACGACGCTCGCGCGATCGGCTGGACGGCCGACTCCACCGGCCCGGGCGGGCGCGACTCGGCGACCTCCTCGGGCGGGGCGGTGCTCGGCCGCATTTGCGCCGCGGCGGGCTGCGGTGCCTCCGGACTCGGCTCCGGAATCGCAAGCTCGCCTCCCCGCTGCGCTTCCGGCGACGCCGCCAGCTCCAGCTGCGGCGCGGTGTCCGGCGTGTCCTCTTGCGCGGCGCCTTCGATCTCCGCGCCCGTCTCGTCGAAAGCGCGGCCGAGCCGCACCCGCGGGCGCACCCTTGGAACGTTCTCCTCGAAGCCGCGCTTCATCTCGCCGTCTCCGCCGCTGCCTTCACTCTCGGGACCGCCCCCGCCTCGCCGCCCGTGGGCCGCTGCTCCTCGACGCCTCCGGCGAGCTTCAGCTTGACCGGGTCGCCGATGCGCGCGCGCACCTCGTCGAGCACGGCCTGGATGTCCTGCGCGCCCTTGCTCTCCGCGTCGTAGGCGAAGATGGGGATCCCTTCGCTCGAGGCCTGCGCGAACTTGGTGCATTGCCGGATGACGTGCTTGAGCAAGAACTCCGGGTAGTGCTTCTGCAGCGCTTCCCGGGCTTCCTTGGCGATCTTGAAGGTGGCGTTGTAGGCGTTCACCATGATGAAGATGTGGTCGAGCACGTGCTCGAGGTCCTCCTCCAGCGACTGCACCGTCTCGAACAAGAGCTTCAGGCCATGGAAGCTGAGGAAGTCCGCCAGCACCGGCACGAACAGATCGTGCGCCGCCATCAGCGCGTTCAGGTTCAACAGGCCGAAGCTCGGCGGAGCGTCGAGCACCGCGTAGTCGTACGCGCTCTCGATCTCCTTCATCGAGTTGCGCAGGCGGAACTCGCGGGCAGCGAGCGGCATGAGCGAGAGATCGATGGTGCTCATGCTGAGGTTCGAGGGCACGAGGTCCAGCCCCGGCATGCCGGTGCGGACGATCACCTGCTCCAGCGGCGTCTTCTTGATGATGGCCTCGAACAGCGTGCGCTCCGCCTCCTCGCCGGCGACGCCCAGGCACTTGGAGGCGTGGCCCTGCGAGTCCAGGTCGATGACGAGCACCCGGTGTCCCATCTCGGCCAGGCGGAAGGCGTAGCTGGTCGAGACGCTGGTCTTGCCGGTGCCGCCCTTGAAGTTCAGGAACAGCTGCCTGCGCATGGGCCGGCGCGCCGGCTGGCGTCCGAGCGCAGCGCGCGCCCGGGCCAGGTCGTCGACCGTGTAGGAGGTGCGCTGCGGCGCCTCCGCTCGCAGGCGCGAGAGCACGCCGCGCGTCTCCGCGTCGGTCAGCTCCTGCGGGGAAAGCCCCAGCACTTCGGCGAACCGGCGGGCGGAGTAGCGGATCGACTCCACTAAGGACCTCCTTGGGCGGCGGCGCCCGGTCCGGCGGCGACCAGTCGCTTTCCACGGCGGGTGAGACGGCCAGACGCGACCAGCGACGTCACCAGGGTCGCGATCTCGGCGTAGGGCAGGGAGAGCGCTTGCGCCAGCTCGTTCTCGGTCAATCCGAAGATGGCGGTCTGCACGGCCAGGACGGCATCGCTCGCGAGGTCGCCCCGAGCCGGATCGGGTGGAGTAGGGAGCGCGCGCACGGCCGGGGTACGCGCGGAGACTGCGTCAACCCGCGGGGCTGGCCTTTCCGCGCCGGCCGGCCGCTCGTGCACGGACGCCGCCGTGCGGACCGAGCCCTCCGCGTCCATCGCGAACCGGGAGCGGATGTCCTCCAGCCCCAGAGCGGAGGCGATCGCCGCTGCCCGGCGCCGGATCGAGGGCGAGCCGTCGCGGGCGGCGCTCTCGAGGGCAGAGCAGGCGCGATCGGGAAGCGAGCAGAGCGCGTCCAGCACGGCGAGTCGCACCAGCGGTTCCGCGTCGGATTGCAGCTCCGCGACCAGGTCAGCCGCGGCGGGTCCTCCGCAGGCCACCAGCGCGAGCGCGATCTGTCCCCTCGCCCGGGCGTCGCTCTCGATGCCGAGCGCCGAGGCGAGCGCCGGAGCGGCGGCAGGGACCGGTATGGCGGCGAGGTGCCGCGCGGCCTGCTCGCGCCGGGCCGGATCGCGCGCCGACAGCCCCCGCAGGCATTGATCCGCCAGCGCGGCGGCGGCGGCGCCCTGCGGCGTGCCGGCCGTTCGCAGGGTACCTGCCACGGAGTCGGCCCGGGCCGCGGAGTGGATCGGGCTGGCGATCGGAGGCGGGAAGGGGGCGGGCGGCGCAACGGCTGGATGCGGCGATGCGCCGAGCCGCCCTTGCGCCCAGAGCACCTGCGCTTCCTCGAGCATCTCCCGCCGCGGTGCGGCCGGAGGAGGGGGGGCGGGGCTCGACCATGGGGGCTGCGCGATCCCGGCCTTCTGCAGCAGGTCTTCGCATTGCCTCTGCCGCTCGCGCAGCGCGATCACCTCGCCGCGCAGCTCACTGATGAACGAGGCGAGCGAGCCCTCCGAATCGCCGGATCCCAGCGCCTGAGAGAGCCTTTCGTCGAGCCAGCGATCCCGCTCGGCGCGCTGCCTGTCGATCTCGCGGCGGGCTTCGGCCAGCTCGGCGGCGAGACCGGCCGCGCGGGCACGCTCCGCCTGGGCTGCGCTGCTTTCGACGGCGAGGTGCGTAGGCCGCGCGAGCAGGGACGAGAGACGCTCGCGCTCCGCCTCCAGCGCGTGCACGTGCTGGCGCGCAGCTTCCGCCTCGCGCTCGGCCTCCGACCGCAGGCCGGCGAGGCGGGCCCGTTCCAATTCGCCGGCGGCCGCCCGCGACTGCGCCGCGGCCAGCTCGGCGGCCATCTCGCCGAGTCGCCACTCGAAGAAGACCACCTTCTCCATGGCCGCGCGCAGCAACTCGGGCGCGGCCGGAGCGCGCTCGGTGTCGGGCCGTTCGTTTCCGCGTTGCGTCTCGGCCACGTCGTCCCGTCCGAGCGCCCGTCACCTGGAAGGCCGGTCGATCGGGCGCTCGAACGCTACCGTATCTTGAGTGGATCGGCGCGTCAAGTCTTGGAGATCAGGAAAGAAGCGGGACGCGGCAAGGCCCCCTGCCCGCCGCGTCCCGCCGGCCGTCAGCGTCGCCCCCGCAACGCCGACCTCCCCCACCTGGACTAGAAGCCCCCACTTCCCGCCCAGCTCGTGCGCTTCAGGTCTTGCGGACCTTTGCGCGAACTCCCAGACCCACCCGTGTCCAGCCCCACCATCCCGCCGCCACCCGCCGGACTCCGCCCCCGTGCCGCTGCCTCTCACGGGGAGCAAGCAGCATGCCGTCCCGCCGTGCCGCCGTGGCGCCGTCCGTGGAGAGAGGCGGCGGCCGGTTCCCCGGCGAGAACGCAGAGATCCTGGGTAGCTGGGGTCCGGAGCTGGGAAGCGCGCTTCCCAGGAGGGACGCCGCTGGCGCAGGGCTGGCCGCCGCAGGGACGGAAAAGTGCTCGTCTTCCTCGGAAGCGGAGTCGCGTGCGTCAGGCCATGCGGTCGATGACCGCGGGGCGTTCGTGAACGGACGCCAGCGGCGCACTCTCACGCGGCTTCGACGGCGGCCGCTGCCTGCGCCGCCAGGGCCGGGAGCTCCGCGGCGAGCCGCGCCCGCCGCTCGGCCAGCGTCGGGGCCCGCGCCTCGCGCGGGGCCACCGAGGAGATGGGCTCGGCGAACAGCGCGTCCATCCAGCCCTGCGCGCCGCTTCGTCCCGCCCGAGCGGACAGCTCCAGGAGCAGCGCGGCATCCAGGGCGCGCGCGGCGAGGTACAGCGCGATCTGGCCGCGCAACTCGATGGACAGCTCGAAGGCGCCTCCGGCCCAGGCGGACGCGAGCGCCATCTCCTGCGTCCGGTCGGGCCCTCCCCACAAGCGCGCCCCGCGCTCCTCGACGCGGGTGGACAGCGAGGTGGCGCCGACGACGCCGAGCGCCTCCGCGCCGAGCACCTCCGCGATCGCCTCGCGCAGCGCTACGTCCGGGCTCAGCAGGCCGACACCCGCCATGGGCTGCCCCGCCTCGGCGAAGAGGGCCGAAAGCCCGGGCGCCTGCAGCGCCGCGTCAGGCGTCGCGGCGACGAACGCGCACCCTGCCTGCGCGGCTGCGGCCGCGTACACCAGACCGGGCGTCACGTCGGCCTCGCCTTCCTCGAGCGTCGCCCAGAGCTCGGAGGCGGTGAAGGGCGGCTTGCCCGCGAGCTGCCGCAAGCCGGGAACCGTGCAGACGACGACGCCCCGCGTGCACGCGCCGTGGGCGAGGAAACCGCGGAGATCCTCGGCGAACGCGTCGGCCAGGTGGCGCCGGCTCGGCGCGTGGCGCGCCCCCGACATGGCGCGGATCTGCCGCAACCGCGGGCGCAGCTCGTCTACCAGCGAACGGCTGAGGAGCCCGGCGCGCAGCGCGGCGCGGTATGCATCGTCTTCGCGGAGCTCGAAGGCGCCGAGCACCAGGTCGTTCAGCCCGGCCAGCGGCGCGCGGGACCGCAGCGGCGCCGCGGCAGACTGCTCAGGCGTGCGCCCCGCGCCTCCCGCCTCGGCCAGGCTGCCCCAGGGATGCACGAGGTGCGCGCGGGCTGCCTCCACGCCGGCAAGGAGCGAGCTGCCCACGTCTCCGAGCCCGACGACCACCAGCCCGACCGCCATGCGACACCTCCGGCCAGGCGGGCGCTCGCCCGGCGCCCGCGACAGGAAGGCCTGTGGGTGCAGCAGGCGTGCCATTGTCAACGCAGGCGGGATCCGCTACAAAGCCCGTCCTTTTTCGGACGGACTGGAGCACCGGGATGCCAGAGACGACGACCGAGCGCCGCAAGACGCGGGCCCCTCAACCCAAGGGGAACGGGAAGACCTGCCGCATCGAAGGATGCAAGCGCGCGTACCAGGCCAAGGGCTACTGCTTCTTCCACTATGACAAGTGGAAGGGCGGTGAGCTGCCCAAGGCGCGCTACAAGACGTGCGGCAAGGAAGGCTGCCTGAAGAAGGTGACCGCGCACGGCCTGTGCGCCGAGCACCAGGCGAAGAAGGGCGGGGAGGCGGCTCCCGCGGCCCCGGCGCCAGCCGCTCCTGCGGCGACGTAGCCCATTACCTGACGTTCCTGCCGATCTGGTCCAGCGCGGCGAGGAGCATCTCGACCTCGCGCTGCGTCACACGGGCGCGCCGGGGGAGCCGGAGAAGCTCGTCGAGCACGCGGTCGGGCTGCTGTGGATTCAGGAATCCCACCCGCGAAAGCAGCTCGCCGGCGCGCTTCCGCAGCAGCGCGAGGAGCTTCTCGTCGGCCAGCGGTTGCTCTGGAGCGGGGGACGCCGTCACCGCGGTGCGCGCGAGCAGGACCTCATAGCCGAAGACCAGGACCGCCTGGGCCAGGTTGAGCGAGCTCTTCTGCGCCGTCGGGATCGTCGCCACCGCGCCGGCGCGGCGCAGCTCGCGATTGGTGAGCCCGTTCACCTCGTCGCCGAACACCACCGCCACCTCGCCGGACGACTCCAGGAGGCGCCGCGCGGTGGCGCGCGGATCGAGCGCGCCCGGCACCAGCCGGCCGGTGGTCATCACCACGTCGACGCAGTCCTCCAGGGCTGCCTCGAGGGTGCGTACCACGCGCATGCGCTCGAGCACGTGGTCGGCTCCCGCCGCGAGCTTCGCCGCCTGCGCGCGGTCGAATCCGAGCGGCTCCACTACCCACAGCGCGCCCGCTCCGGTGTTCGCCAGCGCCCGTGCCGCCGCGCCGATGTTCTGCGAGCTCCGGGGGCGGTGCAGGACGAACCGGATCACAGCTCGACCACCACCAGCGCGTGGTCGCTTGCGTCTGTGGACAGCGCCCGCGCGGATCGCGCGCGCGGCAGATCCGGACCGAGCAGCACCTGATCGATGCGGGCCTGCGGCCGATCGGCCGGGGCGGTGATCAGCTCGGGCACGCCGCACTCCGCCCAGGCGTCGCGGAAACCGGCGGCGAGCAGGCTGCGGACCGCCGGTCCGCCGGGGCCCTCGTTGAGATCTCCCAGCACGACGGCACCTCGCGGATCCCCCACCGCGGCGAGCAGCGCATCCGCCTGCGCCTGCCGCACCGGGGCGGGCAAATCGAAGTGGGCCACGAACACGCGCAGGCCCGCGACCCGGGCGGCGAGCAGCACGCGCGGCTCCTCGCCGATGGAGCGCCCGCCCGGCAGCGGCACGGCCATCGCCTGGAGCGGCTCGCCGCGCAAGAGCTCCGGCACCGCGAGGAGCGCATTGCCGTAGCTGCCCCCGAGAAGCGGCAGCGCCGGCGCGAAGCAGGAGGCCATGGCCAGGGCGGTGCCCAGCTCGGTCGGCTGGTCGGCGCCAGCGCTGCGGGCGCAACCGACGTCCACCTCCTGCAGGCCGGCGACGTCCGGACGGGCCTGCCGGAGCAGATCGACCAGGGGCATGAGGCCCCGGAGCTCGGCGTGCTTGATGTTGAACGTGGCCAGGCGCATCGCTTTTCTTCTGCCACGGCTTCGCGACAGTTGCATGCTCCGCGCGGTCGGCTACCCTACGCGCCCCCATGGACCGAATGGACCTCCTCCGGGCGCAGCTCCCCTACACGCTGCGCGAAGCCGATTTTCCCCAACTGGGGTCTCTCTACCGCGGCAAGGTGCGCGACAACTTCTCTTCCGGCGACCGGATCGTGATGGTGACCACCGACCGCCTGTCGGCGTTCGATCGCGTGCTCACCACGGTGCCGTTCAAGGGGGAGCTGCTCAACCGCCTCACCGTGTTCTGGTTCGACAAGACCAAAGACCTGGTGCCGAACCACATCCTGGACGTACCGGACCCCTCGGTGCTGGTGGTGCGCAAGCTGCAGCCGCTCGCCCTGGAGATGGTGGTGCGGGGCTACTTGACCGGCTCGCTCTGGCGCGACCACCAGGCCGGGCGCGGCGCCAGGGCCTACGGCGTCGACCTCGATCCGGCGATGCGGAAGGACGAGAAGTTCCCGAAGCCCATTCTCACGCCCAGCACCAAGGAAGCCGTGGGCAAGCACGACGAGCCGATCTCGCCGCGCGAGCTGATCGCGCGCGGAGTGGTCACGCAGAAGCAGTGGGACGAGCTGTCGCGCCACGCGCTCGCGCTCTTCGCGGCGGGCCAGGATT
>DATFUN010000354.1:0-3833 GCA_035260805.1 Myxococcales bacterium
TGATCTGGTTGCGGATCAGCTTGATCCGCCCCTCGATCTCCTTCTTCGCGCCGGCCCCGTCGACGACGGTGGTGTTGTCCTTGTCGATGGTGATCCGCCGCGCCCGCCCGAGGTCGCCGAGCGTGAGCTGGTCCATCTTCCGGCCCAGCTCCTCGGCCACCACCGTGGCGCCGGTGAGGACGGCGAGGTCCTTGAGCATCTCCTTGCGCCGATCGCCGAAGCCCGGCGCCTTGACCGCGGCCACCTTGAGGGTGCCGCGCAGCTTGTTCACCACCAGCGTGGCGAGCGCCTCGCCCTCCACTTCCTCGGCGATGATGAGGATCGGCTTGCCCGTGCGGACCACCTGCTCGAGGAGCGGGATGAGGTCCGCCATGGCGGAGACCTTCTTCTCGGTGATGAGGATGTACGGGTCCTCCAGCTCGGCGACCATCCGGGCCGGGTCGGTGACGAAGTACGGCGAGACGTACCCGCGGTCGAACTGCATGCCCTCGACCACCTTGAGCGTCGTCTCCAGGCCCTTCGCCTCCTCGACGGTGATGACGCCTTCCTTGCCCACCTTCTCCATGGCCTCGGCGATGATGTTCCCGATGGTCTCGTCGCCGTTGGCGCTGATGGTGCCGACCTGGGCGATCTCGGTCTTGCCCTGGGTCTTGGTGGAGAGCTTCTTCAGCTCGCCGACGACCTTCTCCACGGCCTGGTCGATTCCGCGCTTGAGCGCCATCGGGTTGTGCCCGGCGGCGACCAGGCGCTGTCCCTCGCCATAGATCGCGGCGGCGAGCACGGTGGCGGTGGTGGTGCCGTCGCCGGCGACCTCGGACGTCTTGGTGGCCACTTCGCGCACCATCTGCGCGCCCATGTTCTGGAAGTGGTCGCTGAGATCGATCTCCTTGGCGACCGTGACGCCGTCCTTGGTGACCGTGGGAGCGCCGAACGACTTCTCCAGGACCACGTTGCGCCCCTTGGGGCCCAACGTCACCGCGACGGCGTCGCTGAGGATCTGCACACCGCGCAGGATCTGGTCGCGCGCGGCCTGGTGAAAGCTGATCTCCTTCGCAGCCATTGGACATCTCCTCGGATGCAAGGCGGACTGGTCCGCCAGGGAACGGGGGCGGGAATGTAGACAGGTGGCTCGGGCTGTCAAGCCGCTTGTCACCCGGCGTCCCATGGTCTACCTACAGCGCTCCCGGAAGGAGCCCGCATGCATGCGCTCGCCGCCCTCGCCGTGCTTCTCGCCCAGGCTGGTGCGGGCGCCGGCAGCGCTCCTCCTCCTCCCGGCGCTACAGGGCCTGGCGCCGGAAGGGTGAGCGGGAAGGTGACGCTCTCCGGGCTGCCCCCCAAGCTGGCCACTCTGCCGGTGACGCGCGACATCAAGATCTGCGGCGCGAACAAGCCGGACGAGTCGCTGGAAGTGCGTCAGGGCGGCGGCGTGAAGAACGCCGTGCTGTGGATCGTGGACGGCCCCAAGCCGGCGAAAGCCGACAAGACCAAGGTCATCCTCGATCAGAAGCAGTGCGAGTTCACCCCGCACGTGGTTGCGCTCCCCGCCGGCGCGACGCTCGACATCGTGAACGGCGACAAGGTCTTCCACAACGTGCACGCCCGCGAGGGCGACCGCACCGTCTTCAACTACGCGATGCCGGTGCCCAACCACGTCATCCCCAAGCCGCTCAAGCAGCCGGGCCTTTTGCGCATCACTTGCGACGTCCATCCCTGGATGCGGGCCTGGGTCGACGTGCTGCCCACCACCGCCTTCGCGGTCACCGACGAGACGGGGAGCTACACCATCGCGGGAGTGCCTGCGGGCAAGTACACGATGCGCCTCTGGCACGAGCGGCTCGGCGAGAAGGACGAAACGGTGGAGGTGAGGGCGGGCGGCACGGCCACGGTGGACGTGCAGCTCACTCCCCGGTGATGGCCCGCCTCGATCCGGCCTTTCTGGTCCCCTGGATCCGCGCCGAATTGGAGGCGCTCGGCGAAAGCGCCGCCCTCGACGCCCAGGCCGCCCGCGCGCAGGACGACGGCCTCGACCCCGACGAGGCGGAGCTGGATGCCGCCGAAGGGCTCGCCGCCCGCCGCGGCTTCACCGCCGCCCTGGACGGCGCCGCGGCCCCGCTCTGGCTGGCCGAGGTACGCGAGGCGCGCGGCCTGTCGGAGCGCATCGAGCGGAGCGGGCCGAGCTGCGTGGCCTGGCTCCGCGCCACGCCCGGCGCGGCGCAACGGCTCTCGCGGCTCGCGGCTGCCTTGGCCGCGGACCCTCGCTCGGCGGTGGCCGAGCTGGTGGGGCTGGGCGGGACCCCCGGCTGCGCCACGCGGTAGCCGGCCCTGCGCTGGTACACTCGCTCCCGTGGCCGAGCCCGGCACCTCCCTCACGCTGAGCACGCCGCATCCGCCGGCGCGGGCAGGACATTACGGTCCGTTCGCCCGCTGGCTGCTCTCGCGGATGTTCCGCTCCATCTCCTTTCCCGACGAGGCGCGGGAGGCGCTCCGCTCCGTCTCGCTGCGGGGGACGCCCGTCTACGTCCTGCGCTCCTCCTCGCTGCTGCACCTGCTGTTCTTCAACTGGAGCTTCTGGCGGCTGGGCCTGCCCATCGCGCGCGCCGCGACCGGGCTCGGCTACCGCATCTTCGCGCCGTTCGCCCGCTGGTACCTGGGCGGCGCGCAGGTGCGTCCACCCGCCGCCGCGCAGGACAAGTCGGCCGCCCAGGTGATCGAGGCGGTGCGTCAGGGGGAGGCGGCGCTGGTGTTCCTGCGCATGCCGCGGACGCTGCCCAGCGCGGTGGCGGTGCTCGCCGATCCGTTCCCGGGCCTCACGGCGCTCCAGCGCGAGCAGCCGGCGCGGCGCATCCAGCTGGTGCCGGTCACCCTGGTGTGGCGCCGCCGTCCCAAGAAGCTGCGCGGGGGCGTGCGCGACTTCCTCTTCGGCGACCCGGACGAGCCGGGCGCGCTGCGCAGCTTCCTGGCCTTCGCTCTGCACCGCAAGCAGGCGCTGCTCAAGGTGGGCGCGCCGATCGATCTCGCGGCGGTGGTGGGGGAACAGCCGCAGGCCGACGCGGTGCACATCGCCCGGCAGGTCCGCGGGGCGCTCTACCAGCACCTCGCGCGGGAGGCGCGGGTGATCACCGGGCCGCCGCTCAAGTCGCCGCAGCGGGTGGTCGATCAGACGCTCAACGATCTGCAGCTCCGGCGCACCCTGGCCGAGCTCGCCCGCGAGCGCGGGCGCGCGGACGACTCGCTCGATCGGCAGGCGCGCAAGGACCTGCGCGAGATCGCCGCCCGCTACAGCCCGTTCGCGGTCGACGTGTTGAAGCGGATCGTCGGATGGATGTTCCGCCGCATCTACGACGGCGTGGACGTGGACGCGGACGGCATGAAGCGGTTGGCCCTCGCCAGCGCGCGCGCGCCGCTGGTCCTGTGCCCCTCGCACAAGAGCCACTTCGACTACATGGTCCTCTCGGTGGTCTGCGACGATTACGGGCTGCAGCCGCCGCACATCGCCGCCGGGGACAACTTGAACTTCTGGCCGGTGGGCCGCTTCCTGCGGATGGGCGGGGCCTTCTTCATCCGGCGCAGCTTCAAGGGCGACCGCGTGTACTCGGCGGTGATGCAGGCCTACGTGAAGCGCCTCTTGCGCGATGGCTTCACCCAGGAATTCTTCGTCGAGGGAGGCCGGTCGCGCACCGGCAAGCTGCTCCCGCCCAAGCTGGGCATGCTGACCCTCGAGGTGGAGGCCTGGCTGACGGGGGTGCGCCCCGACGTGATCTTCGCGCCGGTGTCCATCTCGTACGAGAAGATCGCCGAGGCGGGGAGCTACCAGCACGAGCTGCTCGGCGGCG
>DATFUN010000355.1:0-4012 GCA_035260805.1 Myxococcales bacterium
AGCAGGAAGCGCAGCTCGTCCGGGTCCCGCACGGGGGACCGGTCCACGCTGACCACCAGATCGCCGCGCCGGATCCCTGCCTTCGCCGCCGGCGAGCCCTCCTCGACGGACTCCACGCGCGCCCCGGGCTTGGCCTCCGCAGCGGCTGCCTCGAATCCCCAGAAGCTCGCGGCCAGCTCGCCGCTGCGCACCAGCTCGCGGGCGACGCGCAGCGCGCGCTCGATGGGGATGGCGAATCCGATCCCTTGGGCATTGGCGTAGATGGCCGAGCAGACCCCGATCACCTCGCCGTCGGCGTTGATCAGCGGCCCGCCGGAGTTGCCGGGATTGATCGAGGCGTCGGTCTGGACGAAATCGTAGTAGCTGCGGTTCTCGGCCCGCACGGTCCGGTGCAGGGCCGACACCACCCCGACGCTGACGCTCTGGTTCAGACCGAACGGATTGCCGATGGCGATGACCGGCTCGCCCAACATCAGATCGGAGCTGCCGCCCAGCGGCATCGCGGGGAACTTCTTGTCCGCGTGGATCTTCAGCACCGCCAGGTCTCCCCCCGGGTCGGTGCCCACCACCTTGGCCGTGTAATCCGAGCCGTCGTCGAAGCTGACCTGGATGCGCGAGCCGCGCTCCACCACGTGGTAGTTGGTCAGCACGTAGCCGGCCGGGTCGAAGACGAACCCGGAGCCCAGGCTGGTGCGGACCTGGTCGCGCGCGCGGCCACCGCCGAAGAAGAGGTCGAAAGGGTCCTGCGACGCGCGCGCTTTCACCACTTCCTGCGCGTTGATGTTGACCACCGACGCCTTGGCGCGCTCCACCGCCTGCACGAGCGGGGTGCGGCGCGCGCTCGACGACCGGTCCGCACGGGCGGGCGCGGCGGCGACGAGCGCGAGCAACGCGAAAGCAAAAGCATTCACAGGGAGCGCGGGAGGCGAAAAGCAGCGCGGGAGGATTCCTTGCTCAAAAAGAATTCTCCCGCGCTCCCTTTTTCTCCCGCGTTCCCTGTAAACAGCTTTGGGACGCATCGGACGAACCGGGGACGCTCCGCCTATCTGGCGGGGCCGAGCTCGTCGGCGGCGCTGAAGTCCGTTTCCACCTTGGCCGCCTTCTCGGCGAGATCGGGCAGCGCCTTGATCAGCCGCGCGTACTCCTTCTCGTCGATCAGGCCTTTCTTGAGGTACCGCTCGACCACGCGGCGGTCCAGGTACTTCAACGGAAGGTCGTGCTGCTTGTCTGCCACTTCTGCTTGCTCCTTGACCGGGTGCCGCGAGCGGCACGGCGGGTCCTTCGAAGGCGCGGCAACTTAACACATCGTGCGCTATGGTAAAGGGGCGGTGCCTATCCGGCAGCTCAAGGAGCGGCGGCTCGCGCGGCTGCGCGGGTTGTACGCGATCGTCGACGGAGCTTCGGCGCGCCCCCCGCTGGAGCTGCTCCAGGCGTTCCTGCGCGGCGGAGCCGGGGTCATTCAATTGCGCCTCAAGGGGTTGGCCGCGCGCGACCTCTTCCAGTTGGCGCGACAAGCGGTCGCCGCGTGCCGCCAGCAGGATGCGCTGCTCCTGATCAACGATCGGCCCGACGTCGCCCGCGCCGCCGGCGCAGACGGCGTGCACCTCGGCCAGGAAGACCTTCCCGCGGGCGCGGCGCGCGAGGTCCTCGGCCCGGAGGCGCTGATCGGCGTGTCGACCCACTCCGACGCCGAGATCGACGCCGCCATCGCCGCCGGCGCGGACTATCTCGGATTCGGCCCGGTCTTCGAGACGCGCTCCAAGCCCGGCGCGCCGCTGCCCCCTCCGCACGGCCTGGCCGGGCTCGAGCGCGCGGTGCGGCGGGCGAGCCCCGTCCCGGTGGTGGCCATCGGCGGCCTGACCGCCCGATCCGCGGGACAAGTCGCGCGCGCAGGAGCGGCCTGCGCCGCGGCGATCGGCGAGCTGTGCCACGCGTCGGACCCCGTGTCGGCGGCGCGGGCGTTCGCGGAGGCATTCGCGCATGGGTGAGCGGCGGCCAGTGGTGGGGCTGACGCCCGACATGGGCGAGACGGTGGCCCGGCCCGCGCGCCCGGCGCTCCCGCAATACGAGCTGAAGCAGGCTTACGCCGACGCGGTGCTCGGCGCGGGCGGCCTGCCTGTGGTCCTGCCCTACAGCGACGACGAGGGCGCTGCGGCGCAGGCGGTGGCGCTCTGCGACGCAGTGGTGGTGACCGGGGGCGCATTCGACATCCCTCCCGAGGCGTACGGTGCCCAGGCGCACCCGCTGATCGGTCGGCTGAAGCCGGGGCGGACGTGGTTCGAGCAGCGGGTCCTGCGCGCCGCGCTGACGGCGCGCAAGCCCGTCCTGGGAGTCTGCGGCGGCATGCAGCTCCTCGCCGTCGAGCTGGGCGGCACGCTCTGGCAGGACATCCGGGAACAGGTGCCCGGGGCCGCGGATCACGAGCAGAAGCTCGACCCACGCCAGCCCGGCCACTCGGCGCGCGTCCTTTCCGGGACCCAGCTCGCGCGCATCCTCGGATTGGACATCGTCCAGGTCAATTCGACCCACCACCAGGCCGTGCGCGACGCGGGCCCGGCAGTCGTCTCCGCGATCGCGCCCGACGGGGTGATCGAGGCGATCGAGCTTCCCGACCGCTTCGCGCTGGGCGTGCAGTGGCACCCCGAGCTGATGGCCGGCGCGGAGCACCTGGCGCTCTACCGCGCGCTGGTGGATGCCGCGCGCGCGCCTTTGCCCTGAGGCCCCTCGTGGCGGATGCTTCCGGCATGCCCTGCGTGCTCGTCCTCGCGGGGCTCGATCCGAGCGGCGGGGCGGGGTTGCTCGCCGATGCCGAAGCGGTCCGCGCGGCGGGTGCACGGCCGCTGTGCGTGGCGACGGCGCTGACGGCGCAGACCACCCGGCGCATGCACGGCTTCCAGCCGCTCGCGCCGGCGCTGGCGCTGCAGACCGCGCATGCGCTGCTCGAGGAAGAACCTGTCCGGGCCATCAAGGTGGGCATGCTGGGCACTGCCGCGATGGCGCGCGCCGTCGCCGAGCTGCTCGCCCGCGCGGGGTTGCCCGCCGTGGTCGATCCGGTGCTTTCCGCCACGAGCGGTGCGGCGCTGTTCCAGGGCGGACCCGAGGCCGCCCGCGCCGCGTACGCGGCGCTCTGGCCACACGCCGTGCTCACCCCGAACGCGCCCGAGGCGCGCGTCCTGCTCGATCTGCCGGAGGAGCCTCACGATCCCGAGGCCCTCGAGCGCACGGCGCGCGAGCTGGTCCGACGCGGGGCGCGAGCGGCACTGGTGAAGGGCGGGCACGCCGCGGGCGGCGAGGCCGTGGACGTGCTCTGCACACCCGATGCCTGCGAGCGCCTCTCTGCTCCCCGCCTCCCGGGGGCCGGAGCGCGAGGTACCGGCTGCCGGCTCGCCAGCGCGCTCGCCGCGCACCTCGCCCGGGGTGAGCCGCTCTCCGCGGCGGCGCGCCGGGCGAAGCAGCTGGTGACGGCGTACCTCGCCGCCGAACCGCCCGGCTAGAGCGGCGAATTGGAAGCCTGCGTCCGTCTGGCGTGTTATCGTCCGTAGCGCCTCCTGGAGGGTTCCCATGCGCACGCGCCGCTACCTGCCCATCCTCCTGCTGACGCTCGCAACGGGCTGCGGCTACAACCGCATCGTGAACGAGGAGCAGCAGGTCGAGGCTTCCTGGGGCCAGGTGGAAAACCAGCTCCAGCGCCGCGCCGATCTGATCCCCAACCTGGTCGAGGTGGTGAGGGGCTACGCCAGCCACGAGAAATCGGTCTTCGACAACATCGCCAACGCGCGCTCGGCGATGGTGGGCGCCGGCTCGCGGGCGGACAAGATCGCCGCCTCGAACCAGCTCGACGGCGCCATCTCGCGCCTCCTGGTAGTCACCGAGAACTATCCGCAGCTCAAGGCCGACGCGAACTACCAGCGGCTCATGGACGAGCTGGCGGGAACCGAGAACCGGCTGGCGGTCGCGCGGAACCGCTACAACGAGGCCGTGCAGCAGTACAACAGCGACGTGCGCGGCATCC
>DATFUN010000356.1:0-3613 GCA_035260805.1 Myxococcales bacterium
CCCCCTCCAGCCGGACGTAGCGCAGCTCGCGGGAGAGGCCGCGCAGCGCGACCAGGTGCCGCGTCTCGTACATGCCGTACTTGAGGTTGGGCACGATGTCGGTGCCGCCGGCCAGCAGGCGCGCGCCGGGATGCGCCGCGAGCTGCGCCAGCGCCTCCCCCACGCTGGTCGGCCTGAGCACGTCGACGGCAGGCAACGTCATCATGCGACGCGCTCGGTTCCCGTCCGGCGTGCGTCGCGCTCGCGGAGCAGCCGCAGGATCCGCTGCGGGTAGAAGGGGAGCTGCCGGATGCGGATCCCGCACGCGTCGTGGATGGCGTTGGCGATGGCCGGGATCGCGGCGTGCAGCGGCCCCTCCCCGGCCTCCTTCGCCCCGTACGGTCCGTTCGGGTCGATGCTCTCCACGATGCGGGCGTCGATCTCCGGGGTGTCCAGCGAGGTCGGGATCCGGTAGTCGAGCAGCGACGGGCCGAAGAGCAGCCCGTTCCCGTCGTAGACCATCTCCTCCATCTGGGCCTCGGCGGCGCCCATGTACACCGATCCCTCGATCTGTCCTTCCACCAGCGTCGGGTTGAGCGCCTTCCCGCAGTCGTGCGCGGCCCAGATCTGGAGGACCTTCCAGATGCCGGTCTCCTCGTCGACCTCGACCTCCGCGACGTGCGCGGTGAAGGAGTACGCAGGCGAGGCCCCGATGGTGCCGCCGCGGTAGTCGCCGCCCAGCTTCTTCGTCCGGTACCCGCCGGTCGCGGCCAGCGTCGTCCCCTCCGCCGCCTCGGCGAGCTGGCACGCCTCCGCGAAGCTCATCGAGCCTCCAGGACCCGATGCGGTGCCCAGCTCGAGGCGGACGGCGGCCTGCGCGCAGGAAAGCCTTGCCGCCACCGCCGCGCGCAGCTTGCCGGCGAGCTTCTCGCACGCCTCGCGGGCCGCCAGCCCGACCATGAAGGTGACGCGGCTCGAATACGCGCCCAGGTCGACGGGCGTGAGATCGGTGTCCGCCGCGACCACGGTGACCTCGCGCGGATCGCAGCCCATCTCCTCCGCGCAGATCTGGCAGAGGAGCGTATTGACCCCCTGCCCGATGTCGCTCGCGCCGCTGTAGACGGTGACCCGGCCGGAGCGATCGAGCTTCACCAAGACTCCGCTCTGCGGCATGTCGTTCGGGTACACCGGATACGCAGTCCCGCTGATGTACATCGAGCCGGCGACGCCCAGGCCACGGCCCGGCCCCAGCTTTCCGTGCCTCGCGGTCCACCTCGAAGCTGCTTCGACCAGCTCCAGGCACTTCAAGAACCCGTTGGAGGTGATGCGCTGGCCGTTCACCGTCTCCACGTTCTCGCCGATGAAGTTGCGCCGGCGCACCTCGATGGGATCGATGCCGAGCTTCTCGGCCGCCTCGTCGAGGGCCACCTCGAATGCGAACCGCCGCTGCACCGAGCCGTGCCCGCGCTTGGGGCCGCAGGGCGGCTTGTTGGTGTAGACGCGCGTGGAGTCGAACCGGTAGGTGCCGAACCGGTACGGTCCGGTGAGCAGCTGGCCCGCGTAGTAGGCGGTGACCAGCCCGAACGAGGCGTACGCGCCGCCGTCGATCACGATGCGGTTGTCCACGGCGCTGATGCGGCCCTCGCCGTCGAGCGCCACCTTTACGTCCATGCGCATCGGGTGGCGGCCGCGGTGCGCATAGAAGACCTCCTCGCGGGTGAAGAGGATCTTCACCGGCCGGCCCGTCTTCATCGCCAGCCTGGCGGCGCAGAACTCGAGCGAGAACGGGTCGCTCTTCCCGCCGAACGCGCCGCCCAGGAGCGGCTGGATGACGCGCACCTTGCTCTGCGGCAGGCCCAGCACCCGCGACAGCTCGCGCTGCACGTAGTGCGGGATCTGCGTGGAGGACCAGACGGTCAGGTTGCCGTCGCCGCCGGCGCGGGCGACCGCGCAGTGCGGCTCGATGGGCGCGTGGGTGGATCCGGCGTACTCGTACACCTCGTGACAGACCGCCGCCGCGCGGGCGAGCGCGTCGTCCACGGGACCGAATTCCAGCTCGACGTGCTTGGTGACGTTCCCCACCTTGGCGCGCTCGTTGACCTTGATCTCCGGGTGCGCGAGCGCGTCCTCGACGGTCAGCACGGCCGGCATCGGCTCGTAGTCCACCCGGATGAGGCGCAGCGCCTCCTCGGCGGTGCGCTCGTCCACGGCCGCGACGCACGCCACCTCGTCGCCGACGAAGCGCGCGTGGTCCACGGCGAGCGCCTGCTCGTCGTGCGTCCAGGGAATGACGCCGTATTTCGCGGGCATCTCGGCGCCCACCAGGGTCGCGACCACGCCGGGGTACTTCTCCGCCTCGCTCACGTCGATGCCGCGGATGCGCGCGTTCGCGTGCGGCGACCGGAGCATCTTCGCGTGCAGCATGCGCGGCAGCCGGATGTCGTCCGCGTAGATTCCGCTGCCGTCCGCCTTGCCCGGGCCGTCCACCTTGGGGAAGCGCGCGCCGACCCTGCCGCCCTTGTGCACCGGGTGGGTCACGGCGCGATTTCCTTGGGGACGTGCGCGACCTGGTCGGATGCGGCGGCGCGCTCGCTGGGCACGGGCGCGCGCGAGGCGGGCTCGCGCAGGCCGGCGGCCACCTCGACCGCCTCGTAGATCTTCGTGTAGCCGGTGCAGCGGCACAGGTTGCCGGAGAGCGCCTCCTGGATCTGCTCCCGCTTGGGCCGCGCGCACCGATCGAGCAGGGCGCGCGCGGAGAGCATCATGCCCGGCTGGCAGAAGCCGCACTGGAGCGCGCCGCAATCGGCGAAGGCGCGCTGCACGGGGTCCAGGCCCTCCGGCCCCGCCAACCCTTCGATGGTGGTGAGGGCGAGGTCCTGCGCGTCCTGCGCCAGCGTGATGCAGGCGAGGATCGGCTCCCCCCGCCCGCCTGCCCCCCGCGGCCGCGCGAGCACGGTGCAGGCCCCGCAGTCGCCCTTGTCGCACCCTTGCTTGCTGCCGGTGAGCCCCAGCTCGTACCGCAGCGCCTCGAGCAAGGTGCGCTGCACCGGGACGGCCAAGGTGTGCTCCTCGCCGTTCACCAGCAGGCGCACCAGCGTCTTGCGGAAATGTCCGGTGGACACGCGCAGGGTTTAGGCGATCGTCCGGTCGGGCACAAGCACCGCGCGCCTCGCCTGCGAACGCGCCGACGCGGCGCACGCCCGGACGCCCGCCGCTTGTATCGCCCCTTCGAGCCGCCCAGGTTCCCCGCAGGAGGATCGACCATGCCGGACAACGAGAAAGGGCTCGACCGGGGCGGCGTGCTGGGTCAGGAGGGCGACCTCGAGGGCAAGGATCTCGATCAGCAGCTCACCCAGCGCAGCGGAACCGACCGCCGCAACCAGGCCCGCACCACCCCCGAGCGCCGCAAGCCCCCGGGCGAGACGAATCGGCCACGCGGCGGCCTGCGCCGCGAGCCCGACCTGGAAGGCGCGGAGCAGCAGACCGGTCACGAAGTGGATTAAACTCACCAGAACCGGCAGATCGGCTTGAGCGAGCAATCCGCGCAGCGCCGCGCGTCCCGGCGGGAAGCGCACTGCCCGCTGATGCCCAGGTGGCTGAGCGCGAAATCGAAGCGGACCGGATCGCTCCCGTC
>DATFUN010000357.1:0-2615 GCA_035260805.1 Myxococcales bacterium
TGGCCCGTGTGCTGCTGGCCCAGGCCCGGCTGCTGCTGCTCGACGAGCCCTTCTCCGGGCTCGACCGGCGCGGGCGGAAGTGGGTGAACGAGTTCCTGCTGGCCTTCAAGGCGGGCGGCGGAAGCGCGGTGCTGGCGACCCACAGCTTCGGCGGCGGCCTCGGCGTGGCCGATCGCATCGCCATCCTGGGCCAGGGCCGCCTCCTGCTGGACCGTCCGGCGGCCGATCTGTCGTCGGAGGAGCTGCATCGCGTGTACGAGAGCCTCACCGAGGGCGCGGAGGCCGGCGCGTGACCTACGCCCGCCGGGCCTGGATCATCTTCTACAAGGACCTGCTCGTCGAGCGGCGCTCGAAGGAGCAGACCAACGCGCTGCTCTTCTTCTGCCTGCTCCTGCTGTTCCTCTTCCAGTTCGCGCTGGGCCCGGACCGCGATCGCCTGGCCGCCGCGCTCCCCGGCCTCCTCTGGCTGGGCTTCATCCTGGCCGGCCTGCTCGGCCTGGGGCGGAGCTTCCTGGCCGAGCGCGAGAACGACTGCTGGGAGGGCCTGCGGCTCACCCCGGGCGACAAGTCGGCCATCTACCTCGGCAAGCTCGCGGGCAACTGCGTGCTGATGACCGCCGTCGAGATCGTCCTGGTGGTACTCTTCGGCGTGTTCTACAACGTCGATCTCTGGACGCCGGCGGCCCCCCTGGCCCTGGTGCTGGCCCTGGGCACCATCGGGCTCGCCGCGGTGGGCACGCTCTTCGCCGCCATGACCACGCAGGTGCGCGCGCGCGAGCTGCTCTTCCCGGTGCTGCTGCTACCGGTGCAGGTGCCACTGCTGCTGGCCACCGTGAGCGCGACGCAGGCCCTGCTGCTGGGCCAGCCACTCGCCGACGTGGCGCGCTGGCTCAAGCTGCTGGCCGGGGCGGACGCGGTCTACGTGACGATCGGGCTGCTCACCTTCGAGTTCGTGCTCGAGGGCTGAGCCGGGAGAGGACATGACGCGCGCGCTCGGCTGGCTGGCGGCACTGGGGCTGCTGGCGGGACTCGTGGCCGGCTTCGGCTACGCGCCCCGCGAGGCCGTCCAGGGCAACGTGCAGCGCATCATGTACCTGCACGTGCCCTCGGTGCTCACCGCCTACCTGGCCTTCGGCCTCGTGCTGCTCGGCTCCATCGCCTACCTGGCGACGCGGCGCCCCGGCTGGGATCGGCTCGCCGGCTCCGCCGCGGAGATCGGCGTGCTCTTCACCGGGCTCACGATCGTCTCCGGCTCCATCTGGGGCAAGCCCACCTGGGGCACCTGGTGGACGTGGGACGCGCGGCTCACCTCGACCGCGGTGCTCTTCTGCGTCTACGTGGGCTACCTGCTGCTGCGGAGCCTGATCGACGACCCCGAGGCGCGCGGCCGCTACGCCGCCGTCGTCGGCATCCTCGGCGCGGTGAACATTCCGATCGTGCACTTCTCGGTGAAGTGGTGGCGGGCGCTCCACCAGCCCTCGACGATCCTCGGCCCCGAGCCCTCGCCGATCGACCCCGCGATCGGGCTCGCGCTCTTCGTGAACTGGGTGGCCTTCACCCTGCTGTTCGCCTACTTCCTGTCCCGGCGCATCGAGATCGCCCGGCTCGAGGAGCAGACCTGATGCCGGCCAACTGGGGCTACGTGATCGCGGCCTACGGCATCGCCGCGGTCGCGCTCTTCGGCTACTGGCGCCGCCTCGCGCGCCGGGCCCGCGCCCTCGCCGCCCGGCCGCGGGCGGCCGCGAAGACGAGGGCCGCGTGAACCGCAAGGCCAAGTTCATCGGGGGCGGCCTCGTCATCGTGGCCGCGCTCGCCTACCTGATCTACGCGGGCGTGAGTCAGTCCGTGGTCTACTTCGTCACCCCATCGGAGCTGGGCGCCGCGCCGGTCGCGGGCAAGTCGTACCGCCTCGGCGGCATGGTCATGCCCGGCACGCTCAAATGGGATGCCAAGAGCCTCGACCTGCGCTTCACGCTCTCCGACGGCCAGGCCTCCGTGCCGGTGCGCCACCGGGGCACGCCGCCCGACCTCTTCGCGGAGAGCCGAGGCGCCGTCGTGGAGGGCACCTGGAGCCACGACGGCTACTTCCAGGCGACGACGATCCTGGCCAAGCACTCGGAAGAGTACAAGGCGCCGCACGACCAGAATCAGGCGGGCTACAAGGAACTGTTGAAGACGTTGAAAGGCTCGGAGGGCAGACCATGACTCCTGAAGTGGGCTACGCCGCGACCGTCGCAGCCCTGATCCTCGCGGTCTACGGATCCGGCGCGGCGGCCCTGAGCGCGGTCAAGGGGCGCGCGGACCTTCGCCGTTCCTCCGAGCGCGCGGCCGTCGGCGTCTGGCTGCTCGTCATGACGTGCATGGCGCTGCTGATCTACGCCTTCCTCACCTTCGACTTCTCGGTGCGCTACGTCGCCGGCAACACCAACCTGGGCACGCCGTTCTACTACCGCATCACCGCGGTCTGGGGCGCGCTCGAGGGCTCGATCATCCTGTGGGCCTTCATGCTCTCGTTCTACGCCCTGATCGTGATGGCGCGCTATCGCCGCACCCAGCCCCAGCTCTACCCGTGGGTGCTGGCGGTGATGCTCGGCATCTCCGCCTTCTTCCTGCTG
>DATFUN010000358.1:0-8230 GCA_035260805.1 Myxococcales bacterium
GCGGCGGGGCGCACGCCACAAGAAATGGCCAAGACGCTGGAGACGCGGCTCCTGGGCTTCATCAAGGCGCCGGTGGTGACCGTGTTCCTGGAAGAGCTGGGATCGGCCCAGCTCTCGGTGATCGGTGAGGTGGGGCGCCCCGGCGTCTATCCGCTCGAGCGCGGCCAGGGCGTGCTGCGCGCGCTGGCCGCCGCCGGTGGGCTCACCGAGTTCGCCCACAAGGACCGCATCTTCCTCGTCCGCGGCGGGAGTCCCGGGCGGATCCGGTTCACCCTCGAAGGGCTCTCGACGCCCGGCAGCCGCAGCGCGCGATTCCGTCTGCAGAACGACGACGTGGTGATCGTGCAGTGAGGCGCGCCGGATGATCTCGCTCGCCGCCATGGCGGCGCTCGCGGCAGGGTTTGTCGCCGATGGATCCGTCCGCGTCGAGACGCGGGGCGGGAGCACCGACGGCGGGCAGGATCCCAGCTCGGTAGGGGTCTCCGCCGACTTGCAGGGCCGCGCTTCGGGCCCGGACGCCGCGCTGCGGTTCGGACTCTTGCCGTCGGCCGTGCGCGCCCAGGGCAGCCAGCTCTTCGTGCGGGGGTTCGCCGAGGCTGAGCTGCGCTTGCGCCCCGGCGCGCGGGCGCGACTGCGGCAGGCTGGCGGCTTCGGCTCGGTCGACCTCTCGCCGGTGGCGCCCGGCGCCGGGCCGGGCCCGGTGCAGCCGCCGGCCGGCTCCCGGTTCGTCTCCGTCCAGGAGTCGACCACCTCGCTCGAGCTGGACATCGCCGCCTCCCGCCGGCTGCGCCTCGCCGGCTCGGCCGCATGGCTCGTCTCCGGCGGATCCGACGCACAGGCGCGCGCATCGTTTCCCCTCTACCGCGGCCCGCTGTTGCGCGCCTCCTCCGAATGGGCCGCCACGCGCACAGACATGCTGCGGCTCACCCTGCAGGCGTTCGACTATCGCTATTCGACCGGCCGCCGCTCGAGCGTCGCGAGCTTCGAGGCCGGCTGGCGCACGCAGCTCGCGCGCGGCACCGATCTTTCCGTCGCGCTCGGCCCGGGGGTCGGCCGGACGCAGGCGGACGACCAGCCCTCCTCGACCCTGCTCTATGCAGTCGGCGCGGCGGACCTCCGCGCGATTCCGGTGCGGGATCTCTCGCTGGGCATCGGCGCGGGCGTCGAGCCTCTCGGAGACCCGCTCACGGGCGAGCTCGTCGAACGGGGCAGCCTGCGCGCGTCCGCGGTCTGGGACCGCCATCGCCTGGCGGCATTCACGGCGCGGCTCGTCGGAAGCGTGGCGCTGACCTCGGGGACCGGCAGCCCCACCAGTCCCCATGCGGGGGATCGCTACCTCGAGGGGGAGCTCAGCGTTACGATACCGCTGGACGCGCGCTCGAGACTGACAGCGGGGCTGCGCGCGGCGATGGTGAGCCGCCCATTGCTGAACCAACCTTCCGACCAGTGGGTTGCCTTTGCGACATACCTGACCCAGGTTCCCCTGTTCAGATAACGACGATGGGAAAGCTCCTCCTACTCTCGATCCTGGCGCTCACGATCGTGGTGCCCAGCCTGGCCGCCCGGGAGCGCAGTCCGCGGCTGGCGCTGCAAAAGACGGTGGCGTGGATGCTGTGCGGAATCTGCGCCTACGTCGTCTCGGTTATGTTCATCTACCCCCGGTTGCTCGAGTGACTCCTGAGGTACCCAGATTGCCGAACGGTTACGAGGCGCGAGTGATCCCGCCGCCACCACAGCCCGCGTACGCGCCGCCGGCCGAAGAGCTCTTCGACTGGGAGCGCATGCGCCGCTACGCCGTCTTCGCGCTCGGTTCCGTGCGGCGGCGGCTCCTGCTCTTCCTCTCCGTCTGGGTCGGCATGGTCGTCCTCGCCGCGGCTGCGCTGGCCGTCCTGCCGAAGACGTACCAGGTCGAGTCCCGCCTGCTCGCGCAGAAGAACCCCGTGCTGGCGGTGCGCGCGGACTCCAGCCAGATGGACCTGCAGACCCGCGCCGCGGCGGAGACCATCATCCGCCGCGACAACCTGCAGGCCCTCATGCGCCAGGCGGACCTGCTGCAGGAATGGCAGAAGAGCCGCGCCCCCATCCTGAGGCTGAAGGACTGGGTGCTGCGGATGGTCCACCTGGAGCCCTCGGCGAAGGACCTGACCGAAGGGCTGACCGACCTGTTGGAGAAGAACTTCACGGTCTGGACCACGCCCGACGGCACCGTCGGCATCAAGGTGGAGTGGCGCGACGCGCCGACGGCATTCCGCCTCGTCGACGCGGCACAGCAGAACTTCATGGAGAAACGCTACGTGCTCGAGGTCTCCACGATCGACGAGCAGATCTCGATCCTGGAAGGGCATGCGGCGACGCTCAAGAAGGAGATCGAGGCGCAGGTCGCCGAGCTGCAGCGCCTGCGCAAGACGCCCGCCGGCAAGGGCGGCCGCTCCCTCGCGCCTCGTCCCGCCGTGAGGTCGCTCGATGCGGACGGGCCGAACCTCCGCGCGGTGCTCGACGGGAAGCGCCGCGCGATCGCCGACCTCGAGGACTCGCGGCGGAAGAAGATCGCCGAGCTACAGACGCGGCTGACCGAGCAGCGGGCGATCTACTCCGAGAACCACCCGGGTCTGCTCGACCTGGAGCGCAGCATCGAGTCGCTGCACCGGGAGTCGCCGCAGCTCGGCGCGCTCCGGCAGGAAGAGCGCGACCTCCGCCGGCAGCTGGGCGATCGCTCGGAGGACGGCGAGGGCGCGATCCCCGGCGCCCCCACCATCCCCGCCGATCTCTTCCGGGATCTGTCCACGGACGAGGACTCTTCGGTCGAGTACGCCCGCGCGCAGCTCCAGTACGCCGCCCAGCAGTACGCGGGCATGCGCGGGCGCATCGACACGGCCCGCATCGACCTCGACACCGCGCGCGCCGCCTTCAAGTACCGCTACTCGGTGGTGACCCCGCCCCAGATGCCGCGCGGGCCCATCAAGCCGAAGGCGCCGCTGGTGATGGTCGCCGCGCTGATCGCCGGCCTGGTGCTCGCGCTCTTCGCCACCACCCTGGCCGACATCCGAGCCGGGCTGGTCCTGAACCGGTGGCAGCTGGAGGACCTGCTCGGGTCGGCCGGGACGATCGTCGACGTGCGCCTGCCCGGGCCGCCGGCCGGCCAGCTCCCGCCGTCGGAAGCGCCACCTCCATGAACCGTTCGCGAGCGCCGCTGCACATCCCGTCGCTGGACGGCATCCGCGCGGTCTCGTTCCTGCTCGTGTTCCTCGCCCACGCCGGCCTCGAGGCGTGGGTCCCCGGGGGGCTCGGCGTCACGATCTTCTTCTTCCTCAGCGGTTTCCTCATCACGACGCTCATGCGCGAGGAGCTGGCCGAGACGGGCGGCGTCAGCTTCAAGCACTTCTACCTGCGCCGGGCGCTGCGCATCCTCCCGCCCTTCTACGTGGTGCTGCTCGGCGCGGCAGCGCTGTCGGCCGCCGGCGTCCTGCCCGGATCGATGCAGACCGCGCCGCTCCTGGCGCAGGGCCTCCATTTCGCGAACTACTGGACCGTCCTGCACGGCTACGACGGCCAGGCGGCCGGCACGGGGGTCTACTGGTCGCTGGCGGTCGAGGAGCACTTCTACCTGCTCTTCCCCGCCCTGTTCGTGCTGCTGCACCGGCTCCTGGCCACTCCGCGCGCGCGGTCGGCCTTCCTCTGGGGCGTGTGCGCGCTCGTCCTCGCCTGGCGATGCGTGCTGGTGTTCGGCGCCGGCGCGCCGATGAACCGTACCTACCTGGCCACCGACACGCGCGTCGATTCCATCCTGTTCGGGTGCGCGCTTGCGCTGATGGGCAATCCCGCGCTCGACGGCGAGGCCCCTGGCCGGCGCACGCTGTGGCTGCGCGCGCTGCTCCCGGCCGGCGCGGCGCTGATGCTCGTCTCGCTGTTGTTCCGCGACGATCGGTTCCGCGAAACCTTCCGGTACTCGCTCCAGGGCCTCGCGCTGGTTCCCCTCTTCGTCTGCGCGGTGCGCAACCCGCAACTGGGTGGCTTCCGGCTGCTCAACCATCCCGTTCTCCGCCGCATCGGCGAGCTTTCCTACTCGCTCTACCTCCTCCACCACGTGGTCATCTCCGGCGTGCAACGGTGGGTCCCGCTCCCGCGACTGGTCCAGGGCGCGATCGCCCTCGGCCTCTCGCTCGCGCTCTCGCTCGCCATCTGGCGCTGGATCGAGCAGCCGTGCGCGCGGCTGCGGAAGCGGCTCACGCCTCGCGCTGCCCAGCCGGCGCCGGGCCTCGCCGTGGCGGTCGGAGGACGGTCGTGAGCGTCCCGGCGCAGGCGCCGGCCGGGGGCGTCGCCCGGATCGATCCGCTGGTGCTCGCGGCGGTGGCGGCGCTGGGCCTGCTCACGCTGACGCTGGTCATCGCGGGAAACGGAAACGTCGGCCTGGCGCTGGCGCCGGTCGCCGTGACCCTGGTGGTCGTCCTCGCCGTGCGCGCGCCGCTGCGGCACTCGCTGCTCGTCCTCGGAGTGCTCTGCCTCACCTTGGAGAACCCGGCCGAAGTCCCCGCCATGGGGCTGTGGAAGTCCCCGCTGTACGTCCCGGGCGCGCTGCTCCTCACGCACCTCAACCTGACCATTCCGGTCTCGGCGCTGATCTTCTCGGGTCTCGATCTGGCGCTGGTGCTCCTCGCGGTCATCTGGCTGGTCCGGCGGCTCGTCGGGTCGGAGGTGGACGTGCGCGGCCAGTTCCCGACGGCGCCGCCGCTCCGCGCCGCCGCCCTGCTCTGCCTCGCCTCCATCTTCTTCGTCTGGGGCCGCGGGCTTCTGGGGCAAGGGGCCGACTTCCGCTTCTCCCTGTGGCAGGTGTTCCGGGTCGTCTACCTTCCCTGCGTCTTCCTCCTCTGCTGCGCCGGCCTGCGCGGACCTTCCGACAGCCGGGCCTTCGGCATCGCGCTGGTGCTGGCGGCGCTCGTCCGCTCGGCGCTCGCGATCTACGTGCGGCACCTCTTCCCCGACGAGGTCCAGCTGCCGTACGCGACCGTGCACGCGGATTCGATGCTGTTCGCCGACGCCTTCCTGCTGGTGCTGGTGGTCTTCTTCGAGCGGCCCGGCCGCAGGAACCTGGCCGTCGCGCTGTCCACGCTGCCCATCCTCGTCTGGGGGATGATCGCGAACAGCCGCCGCCTGGTCTGGGTCGAGCTGCTGGCCGGGCTGATCGTGCTGTACTTCATGACTCCGTTCACGCAGCTGAAGCGGAGGATCGCGCGGGCCGTCGCGCTTTGTCTGCCCGTGCTCCTCGTCTACGCGGCGGTCGGCTGGAGCAGCGGAGCAAAGGTGTTCGCGCCGGTCCGCACCCTGCGCTCGGTGATCGATTCCAACGCCGACCCTTCCACGCGGTGGCGCGACTGGGAGAACTACAACCTGTTCTATACGGTGCGGACCCATCCGCTGATCGGGACGGGCTTCGGGCATGGGTACACCGAGATGGTCAAGCTGCCCGACATCTCCGCGAACTACGAGTTGTACAGGTACGCGCCGCACAACTCCGTGCTGGGCCTGGTCGCCTACGCGGGCCTGATCGGTTTCGCGGGGATCTGGCTCTTCATGCCGCTCGGGGTCTTCTTCGCCGTCCGCTCCTACCGGTTCTCCCGGACCCCGCGCGACCGCACGGCGGCCCTCGCGACCGTCGGTATCACCGTCGTCTACTTCGTCCACTGCTACGGCGACATGGGATTGGGGACCTGGGCCTCCGTCTTCACCGTGGCCCCGGCGTTCGCGCTCATGGCGAAACAGGCGGTCGCCACGGGAGCTTGGCCGCTGCGCGCGCCCCGCTCCGACCCGGCTGCTCCGCAGGAACGGAGGTTGCACGGCGCCTTGCGGGTCGGTTAGACGAGCGTCCCCGACGATCGGTACCTAACTTGAGCTTCAGGAGCCCGATGTCCAGCCGCCCCGACGAGTCCGACGAGGAATCAGCCGCCGCGCGGGAGGTGACGGCCCTGGTCAGCCAGCGCGAACCGGCCCCGGACCGCCTCTCGGAACGGCAACAGGAGATCCTCGAGCAGCTGCATCGCGGCCTGCAGACCCTCTCGCCGGCGTACCCGCAGCTCAACGCGGTCTGGATGCAGCTCCGGGGCGAGTGGTCGTGGGTGGCCCTGGTGCCGGCCGAGCCGGACTTTTCCACCGCCGACCTCGCCAAGGCCCTCTCGCAGACCGGGACGCGCCTTTCCGTCTACCCGGTCGAGGTCGTCGAGGCGAAAAGCCTCGACCTCGCCGGGTCGACCAGGCTCATCGCGCGGCTCGGCATCTTCGACCGGGCCAAGGATGGCTCGCCCCGACAGGATGACCAGGAGTTCGTCCCCGACGGCCATGCGCGGCCGATCACCAAGACCATCGTGGCGCTCGAGAGCCCGCTGGCGAATCCGCTGGCGTTGCCCATCGCGCTGGCCGCCGACGGGGTGGTGCTCTGCGTCCGGCGCGGACGCGATCGGATCAAGGCGGTGCGCGACACGATCCAGGCGCTGGGCCCGGAGCGCATCCTCTGCTGCGTGCTGGTGGAGTGAATCACTCGAGCCGGCGATCCACGACCTCTGCCGCGGAGAGCGGCTGTGGCGCCGCCGCGACCTCCGCCGCGGATCCCTGCGCGAACAGCTTCTTCAGGGCGAGGAAGCGTTTCTCGAACAGCTCGTAGCTGAGCGCCGCCAGGGCCAGGGACGCGAGCACGCCGAGCGCCGCCTGGGTCGCCATCGCGGCCGCGTTGCTTCCGAGGAGCGCCGCCAGCCGGTCCTGCGCGCGCAGCTCCGCCACGTGGAACGCGAGGAGTCCCTGGTAGATGTAGAGTCCATAGCTGTACTTGCCCAGCGTCCGCAGCCACCGGGCCTGGAAGGCGCGCGCCAGGAGGCCTTCCTCCCGCGGCCGCGCGACCAGGAGCAGGAGCGCGCCGAAGAAGATCGCGTAGAGGGTGCCCCGGAGGGGATGCAGCACGGGAAGGCCCATCCGCGTCGCCGCGCAGAACGCCGAGACCAGGAGAGCGGCGCCGCCCGCCGCGAGAGCGGCCGCGCCTGCGCGCCGGAGCAGCCATGCCGCCCCGCCCTCGCGTCGCGCGACGGCCGCGAGCAGCGCGCCGGCGCAGATGGCATCCAGACGGCAGGGGGTGAGCACCGAGATGGAGAGCTCGCTCGTCCCGCCCAGGGACAGCGCGATGCGCAGCGCGAGCGCGGCGCCGATGCCGGCCAGGCAGATGCGCTCGAGCGTTTCCCGGCGGACGGCAAACACGACCAGGGGCCATGCCAGGTAGAACTGCTCCTCGATGGCGAGCGACCAGAAGTGGCTCACGTACGGCAGCGCCCAGGCGGCCTTGGCCGCGACGAAGAAGTTGGCGGTGTAGGTCCACAGCCACGCCTGGTGGACGCGCGACTCCTCCAGCGGAAGAGGAAGCGCCGCCATCCGCGGCAGGACGAGAAACAGGAGCGCGAGCACGAGGTAGTAGAGGGGGAAGATCCGCAGGGTGCGCCGCGCGTAGAAGTTGCGGAAGTAGTGCGGGTCGCCCCGCGCGTCCAGCAGCAGGCCGGTGATGAGGAAGCCCGAGAGGACGAAGAAGAGATCCACCCCCAGGACGCCGTAGCTGCTGAGCTTCACCGCGAAGCGCTCAGCCGGCGTCAGCGGGGTGGCGTTGCCCACGAAGTGGACCGCCATCACCATCAGGATGGCCAGGCCGCGCAAGCCGTCGAGCCCGGGAAGGCGTCCGGCGAGCGGGTTCGATGCCGCCGCTGCGCGCGTCACGGGTTCATCGCGTCGAAGCGCGCCCGGGCCGGCAAGGTGTGCAGCTTGGTGGCGCCGGTCGGATCGACCCACGGCCAGAGACGATCGCCGAAGAACGCCGGCTTGCCGGACAGGTAGAGCGACGGCGGCAGCTCTCGCGGACTGCCCGACCAATGCACCTGGCTCGTCGCGTAGTCGAAGTTCCCCTCGCGGATGACCGTCGAGAGGACCTGGGGATCTGCCGGGCGGTCCCAGCCCTCCGGATCGTACCCGAGCTGCCACATGGGCACCGGCTGAGGGGCCCAGGGGAAGCTGCTCTCGTACCGGAAGCTCGAGTAAGGAGCCGCGCTCATGCCGGGATATCCGAGGACGTTCCCGACGAAGGTGTACCACCAGGACCCGGCCATCAATCCGATCGCCCGGCGATTGTCTACATCGGGAAAGGAGCGGCGCTTGCCGGTCGCGTGGTTCCGGAAGAAGGTGACGTAGACCGAGTTCCCCCAGGTGT
>DATFUN010000359.1:0-4122 GCA_035260805.1 Myxococcales bacterium
AGCCCACCGAGCCGGGCGAGACCTCGACGAGCACCCGCGCGCCGTCCGGAGAGTGCTGCACAGCGTTCCCAAGCAGGTTCTCCAGCGCGCGCCGCAGCCAGACCGGGTCGCCGCGGACCTGTGCGCTGTCCGGCGCGTGCAGCTCGACGCGGACCCCGCGGCGCGCAGCCTGAGGGGCCTGCGCGTCGATCGCCTCGCGCGCGATGCCGCACAGGTCGACTTTCCGGCGCTGCGCCTGGATCCCGCGGGCCTCCAGCCGCGCCAGCGAGAGCAGGTCCTGGGTGAGCACTTGCAGCTTGTCCGCGCTCTCGCGGATGCGCAGCGCGAATCGGCGCGCAGTATCCGCCTCGTCGGCGGCCCCTTCGGTGAGCACCTCCGCCGAGGCGCGGATCGAGGCGATCGGGTTCTTCAGCTCGTGCGAGAGATCGGCGACGAAGTTCTCCAGCGCGTGGCGCTGCTCCAACTCGCGCCGCATCGACTCCAGCGCCTCGGTCAGCTCGCGCACCTCCCGCCCGCGCGGCTGCGGCAGCGCCGCCTGCCTCTCCCCCGAGGCCACCCGCTGCGCCGCCCGCGTCAGCCGCTCGATGGGGCCAGCCACCGCCTGGCCGATGAGCACCGCCACCACCGCCGAGGCCAGCGCGAGGATGAAGGCGAGCAGCGCCACCTTGGGAGCCACGTCGTTCATCAAGGCCACCATCCCGAAGGTGGCCTTGCGCACGCGCACGAATCCCTGGTCGCGGATCGGAGCGCTGGCGACCACGATCTGCACGCCCGGTCGATCCTGCGCCTCGCCGACCGCCACCACCGTGCGGCCCTGCGCATCGACGATCTCCACGTGGGTCGCGATCTCGCTGTGGGTGAAGGCGGGCAGCACGCGCGAGAGCTGCTGCGCCGCGTGGTCCAGGGTGGCGCCGGGAGAGTCCAGCGCGCGCGAGGCGAGCTCGGCCAGGACCCGGGCCTCGTCCTGCGCGCCTCGCTGGGCGAACACCGACGCGCGCGCGGTGAATCGATCGATCACGATGACCGCGAAGGCGGCCGCGAGCGTCAGCGTGGTGGCGGCGAGCGGCAGGAAGACCTGCAAGCGGAACGACAAGCCGCTGCGCCGAGCCGCGACCAGCCGCGAGACGGTCAGGACCAGCCCGACCACGAAGACGAGGGCCAGGAGCGCGAGAAGCCCTTGCCTTCCCAGCGTCATGGCTCGTCCCTCAGCCGGTAGCCCACGCCGCGCACGGTCTCCAGAAGCTTCGGGTCTCCGCCCGCCTCCTCCAGCTTGCGGCGGAGCGCCTTGACGTGCACGTCCACCGTGCGGTCGCCGACCACCACGTCGCTGCCCCAGACCGCGTCGAGCAGCTGGCTGCGCTCGAAGACCCGCCCCGGCGCCTTGAGGAAGGCGGCGAGCAGGTTGAACTCGGTGCGCGACAGCGCCAGCTCGGTGTCGCCGAGCGCGGCGCGGCGGGTGCGCGGCTCGACGCGCAGCCCCCCCGGGCCCTGCAGCGGCGGGTCCTCCTCCTGCGGCCGGTCGCCGCGGAACCTCCGCAGCACGGCGCGGACGCGGGCCACCACCTCGCGGGGCGAGAACGGCTTCAAGACGTAGTCGTCGGCGCCCATCTCCAGCCCCACCACCCGATCGGTCTCCTCGTCCCGGCTGGTAAGCACGATCACCGGCACGTCGGAGCGCGCCCGCAGCGCGCGGAGGAAGTCGAGGCCGCTGCCGTCGGGCAGCACGAGATCGAGGATGACGAGATCGGCGCCCGCGTCGCGCTGCTCGGCCTCGCGCAGGGTAGCGGCCTCGGCGATCCCGAACCCGTCCCGCCGCAGGGCGAAGGCCAGGCTCTCGCGGATGGCAGGCTCGTCGTCGACGACCAGGACGACCGGCACGGACCTTCTCCTACGGCGGCGCGCCGAAGCTGGTGGAAGGCGGCTGCTGCGCCGGCGCCGGCGTGCCGCCGCTGTGGCCGGCAGGAACCTGGATCGGCTGCGCGGAGCCGTTCTGGCCCGTGCCGGACGCCGGCGCGGGTTGCGCCGGATCGCGCCGCTCGGTCACGGTGAGCGCGAACTTGTTGTTGCGCGATTCGACCACCCGCAGCCGCACGTAGGGGCCCACCGCGGTGCGTAGCGCGCTGAGGCGCGCGTGCTCGACCAGGAGCCACTTGCGATCGCCGGGCCCGGCCATGAACTCGCCGAGCTTCTGGTTCTCCTTGAGCTGGCGCACGCGGTTCTTCGAGTAGAACGTCTCGCCTCGCCAGTTCATCAGATACGCGCCGATCGGCTCGTCGGGAGCGCTCTTCTGGTAGTACTCCCAGAAGAGATCGCGCTGCGTCCAGTGCGGCGACAAGGCCCGCCAGTGGAACCAGCCGAGGAAAACGGCGAAGGCGACAGCGAGCGCGGCGAGGCTGCCGATCAGGATCGACCGATCCTGCGGCGACTCCTGGTTGGCGAGCGGCGCGCCGTCCATGCGCTCCCGCCAGGCGGCAGAGAGCCGCGCCCGGCCCGCCCTGGTCGGCAGGGCGCGCAGGAACCGCCATGCCTGCGCAGCGCGATCGAGAAGCCAGGGTGAGAGGGCCACCGCGGGGGCGGCGAAGAACAAGAGGGTGAAGATGCGGCGCGGGTCCGTCTCGCGGTCCGGATACGGGCGGTCGTAATTGAAGACGAACATGTCGGTCACGTGCTTCGGCGTCAGCGCCAGGTCGTGCGCGATGAGCGCATACACCAGCGCGCCGGCGAGGATCTCCCCGGCATGGGCGCGCAGCCCTTCGTCGAGCACGCGCTCGAGCCAGACGCCGCACAGGAGCAAAAGCGGCGGCAGCACCGGGAACGCGTAATGGTGGAACTTGGTAGCGCTGAAGGCGAAGACGGCGAAGCCGACGAGCACCCACAACAGGACGAAGAGCAGCGCCCGATCGCGCGCGGTCTGCGGCCGCAGCGTGCGGCGCGAGAGCACGCCGCCCAGCGCGCCCGGGAAGGCGAACACCCACGGGAAGCAATCGAAGCCCAGCTGTTCGATGAAGTAGATGAAGGTGCCGCCGGGCGTGCTGGTGTACACGCCGGTGACCAGGCGCTTGAAATGGTCGTGCAGGATGAAGCGCTCGAAGAAGCTCTTGCCTTCGTCGTCCTTCCCGGGGAATCCGAACAGGGTGAGGTACCAGGGAGCGGCGATGGCGAGCACGATCAGCGTGCCGGTCAAAAGGCGCAGGCGGCGCAGGCGGTGCCACTCGCCGGTGGCGAGGCAGTACACGAGGGTGACCGCGCCGGGGAGCGCGAAGCCGAGCAATCCCTTCGAGAGGGTGGCGAGGCCCACGAAGCAGTAGAAGGCGATCGCCCAGCCGGGGCCGGCCTCCTCCGAGAAAAGCACGATCAACAGACAGCCCATCGCCGCCGACAAGAGCCCGACGAACACCGGATCGGGCACCGCCTGGCGCACGAGCATGACGAACAGCGGCGCGGTCAAGGTGGCGAGCGCGCCCAGCAGAGCCGCCCGCCGCGAGATGAGCCGGCTGGCCGCCACGAAGAGCAGGATTGCGCCCAGGGCGGAGATCGCCGCGAACGGCAGGCGGACGCCCCACTCGGTGAAGGGGCCCACCCAGCGGTCCGGACCGTCGGCGTTCACGGCGAGCATCCCGGCCGCCATCAGCCACAGGTCGAGTGCCGGCTTGGAGAAGAAGTACGCCGACTCCCACCACGGATGCAGGTAGTCGCCGCGCGCGATCATCTCGCGCGCGACCTCGCCGTAGTGCGGCTCCCACGGGTCCCAGAAACCGGTCGCGCCCAGCCAGGGCACGAAGAGCAGGGCGGCGAACGCGCAGAGCGCGAGGACGCAGCGCTGCTCGCCCGAGAGGGGAGCAAGCCAGCGCAGCCAGGGAGTCTTCAGCACGGCTGCGGGCAACGCGTCACCCCACTGCGGGGGAGGCAGCTCGGGGACGGGCTGCGGCTCGGGTGCGGTCGCGTGGAGTCTCGGGGAGCGCGCCATCCCCGGGCGGGGTAACACGGCCTCCCCCGAGCGGCAAGGAGGCGCGCTTGACGGCGGCGAGTCCTGCACGCGAGCATCCCCGAGGTGCGAGGGGGAACTACCCTGCTGTGGGTGGTGTTGAGCGGCGGCGCGGCTGCGGCGGGTCCGACTGCGAC
>DATFUN010000360.1:0-3460 GCA_035260805.1 Myxococcales bacterium
TTGCCCCGCCGCAGAGAAGCAGCAGTTTGGCCATGTCGCGAGAAGCTGCCACCAAGTAGTCGCATACGCGACTTTTCGTCCGTTCCACCCCGTACGGCGCTTGTTCGCGGTCCGCCGACGACCCCGCGCGCGAAGGGACCAAAGGCGCCCGATGCTACAACGCCGGTGCCGTGCGCCCCCGCGACGTCGCGCTCGCCTTGCTGGTGGTCGTCCTCTGGGGCGTGAACTTCGTCGTCATCAAGGTGGCGTTGCGGGGTGTCTCGCCGTTCGTGCTGGGCGGGCTGCGCTTCGCCGTGGCGGCGATCCCGGCGGTGTTCTTCGTCGAGCGCCCGCGCGTTCCGTTCCGGCACTACCTGGGGTTCGCGCTCGCCACCTTCGTCGGGCAGTTCGCCCTGCTCTTCTGGGCGATCAAGATGGGAATGCCCTCCGGGCTCTCCTCGGTCGTCCACCAGTCGCAGGCGTTCATCACCGTGCTCCTCGCCGCGGCCGTGCTCGGCGAGAAGCCGACGCGCGCGCAGCTCGCGGGCATGGCGGTGGCGGCGCTCGGGCTCGCCTGGATCGGAGCGGAGAGCGGCAGCTCGTTTCCGCTCGTCGCCTTCGCCCTCAACCTGTGCGCCTCCGCCGCGTGGGCGGTGGGGAACCTGGTCAGCCGGTCGCTGTCACGCCACGGTCCGGTCAACGGACTTGCGTTCGTGATCTGGTCCAGCCTGATCCCGCCGCTGCCTTTTTTCGCCCTGGCCTGGGCCTTCGAAGGAAGCGGCGCCGCGATCGCCAGCATGCGCGCGATGGACGCGACCTCCTGGGCGGCGGTCGCCTACCTCGCCTTCGGCGCCACGCTGGGCGGCTACGGATTGTGGAGCCGGCTGCTGAAGGCCTATCCGGCGGCGCTGGTGGCGCCGTTCACGCTGCTGGTCCCGGTGGTGGGCCTCGTTTCGGGGATGCTCGCCCTGGGCGAACGGCTCACCGCCGCCCAGTGGGCGGGCAGCGCGCTGATCGCGATAGGCCTGGCTTTCCCGCTGGCCGCGACGTTCTGGAAGCGCCGCTCCTGACCTGGATCGGGAGCGGCGCTTTCCCGCCTACTTCGCCGAGGCGGCGGCCTTGACCTGCGCGGCCTTCGCGCCCGGGTCCATCTTCGAAGCGCCGTGGAACAGCGCGCCCTTCTGGATGACGAGCGACGGCGTCTCGAGGTCGCCCCGCACCTTGCCGGTGTGCTGGATCTCGACGGCCGTCTTCGCCTTGATGTTCCCGTTGACCTCCCCGTGGACGAGGATGGTGCCGCAGGTGATGTCGGCGTCGATGCGGGCCGCCTCACCCACGACCAGCACGTCGTTGGTCACGATCGATCCGATGAACCGCGCGTCGATGCGCACGGTGCCCTCGAAGGTGAGCTTCCCCTCGAAGCGGGCGCCGCGGGCGCGGGCGCTGGGGCCTCGGCCTTGGCGACGGCGGGTTCCTGCCGCTCCGGCACGGGCGGGGTCATCGGGACGGGCGACTTCCGATCGGTGGCGGAGGACTCAGCGTTGTTCCAGAGCGACATGAAGCCTCTTCTTCGCCGGTGGACGGGCAGACTGGCGGGGGCCCGGCGTGGCGCCCTGCTGGCTTACGTACCGTCCAGGGATTGCTGCTATTCCGGCGCTCGCCAGACCGTGTAGGTCACGCGCCCACCACCGCTTGCTTCGAGGGCGCGGTAAGCCGTACACCCGGAACACTTTCCCCGGGGATCCTCATGCTCAAGAAGCTGCTCCTCGCCATCGTCGTGGTCTGCGCCGCGCTCACCGCTGTCGTCGCGACGCGGCCCGCCTCCTACCGCGTGTCGCGCGCGCAGACCATCGCCGCGCCCGCCTCGACCGTCTACGCGCAGGTCGCGGACTTCCACCAGTGGGAGAAGTGGTCGCCGTGGGCGAAGCTCGATCCGGCGATGAAGACCACCTTCGCCGGGCCGGTGGCGGCGCCTGGCTCGTCGTACGCCTGGGCCGGAAACGACAAGGTCGGCGAAGGCAAGATGACCATCGTCGCGGCGCGGCCCGGCGAGATGGTCCTCATCCGGCTCGACTTCTTGAAGCCGTTCGCCTCGACGAGCTCGACGGCGTTCACCTTCGCTTCGAAAGGAAGCGGCACCGAGACCACCTGGACGATGGAGGGGCACAACAACTTTGCCGGGAAGGCATTCTCGCTCTTCATGAACATGGACAAGATGATCGGCAGCGATTTCGAGAAGGGCCTCGCCCAGCTCCAGGCCGTCTCGGAGGCTGGGGCGCAGAAGTCGGCGGCCGCGCGCTGAGGCATGGCAGGGCGGTGCCTGCCAGGGCTACCATCGAAGGATGCGGGAAAGCGCCGACGTGGTGGTGGCCGGCGCGGGCGTGATCGGCGCCAGCGTCGCCTGGCACCTCGTTTCGCTAGGCGTGCGCGACGTGCTGGTGGTCGACCGGGCGGCGGCGGCCGGTGAAGGCAGCACCGGACGCGCCACCGGCGGCTTCCGCGCCCAGTTCGGCACGGCGATCAACGTGCGCCTGTCGCTCCTTTCGCGCGAGAAGCTGCGCCGCTTCCGCGACGAGGTGGGGGCCGATCCCGGATACCGTCCGTGCGGCTACCTGTGGGTGTCCCGCGCCGCCGCCGAGCTAGCGGGTTTGCGCGCCGCGCAGCGCGTGCAGCACGAGGCGGGGCTCGCCGAGGCGCGCATGGTGGACCCTCCGGAGATCGCCCGGCTGAACCCGGCGGTGCGCCTCGACGGGGTGATCGGCGGCGCGTTCTGCCCGACGGATGGGTTCCTCCGGCCGCTGGAGATCTTGCGCGGGTACCTCGACGCCGCCCGCCGGCGTGGGGCCCGGGTCCGCTTCGGCGAGGAGATGCGCGAGCTCGTGCGCGACCGGACCGGCCGGATCGGTTCCGTCCGTCTCGCGAGCAGCGAGGTCGCATGCGGCACCGTGGTAAACGCGGCGGGCGCCTGGGCCGGCGAGCTGGGCCGCAGGGCGGGAGTCGAGGTGCCGGTCAGGCCGCTTCGCCGACAGGTCGCCTGCACTGAACCCTGCTCCGACCTGCCCGAGGACATGCCGATGACGCTGTGGCCCGGCGACGGATTCCATCTGCGCGTGCGCGACGGCCGCGTGCTGCTCTTGGAGCCCACGGCCGGCGCGGCCGATCCGTTCGCTACCGAATTGGACGAGGAATGGCTTCACGAGGTGCGATCCGTCGCCGCGGAACGCGTCCCGGCTCTCGCCGGAGTGGCCGTGGACCGCGCGCGCTCCTGGGCCGGACTCTACGAGATGTCTCCGGACGGGCACGCGCTGCTGGGGCGCGCTCCGGGGTGCGAGAACATGGTGTTGGTCAACGGATCGTCCGGCCACGGGGTGATGCACGCTCCGGCGCTCGGAGCGCTCGCGGCCGAGCTGATCGTACATGGCTCGACGCGCTCGCTCGACGCGCAGGCTCTCCGGCCGACCCGGTTCGAAGAAGGGAGCGC
>DATFUN010000361.1:0-2543 GCA_035260805.1 Myxococcales bacterium
GCCATCTCCTGCCTCCGGTGGTTGGAAGGATCCCCCCTCCCCTCCGCCGTCAGCCCCCTCGTCCGTCTAGATCCGTTTCTTGCCCTGCTCGATCAACTCCCTGACTTTCTGGCCGCCCTTGCGGCCGATCTCCTCGTAGAAAGAGTGCCCGTACTTGTCGCGGACGGTTTGCCCGCCCTTGCGGCCCGCCTCGCTCACCGACATGGCACCCTTCTTCTTCACTACCTCATCCGCCATTTCCCCACCCCTCCCGTTGCCGCCCCCTCCTCAGGGGGAAATTGTGAAAAATCTCCGTAGTAGCTTCTGGCTGCGCCTTCCTAAGTGTGGCGCCTCCGCGCCGTCCCGCGCTCTTCGGTGCGACGGCCGGCGGCGATGAGGTCGCGCACGCGCTGGCCGCCCTTGCGGCCGATCTCCTGGTAGAACTCGCGGCCCCGCTCCGCCTTCACTGCCAGCCCGCCCTTCCGACCACCGATCAGACCGCCCTTGCGGCCTGCTTCGCGCACCGTCATCCCGCCGAACTCGGGCTCGCGCAGCGAGCGCCGTCCGGAGGGCCGCCGGGTCGACATCTTCAATTTCGGTGCCGAGCCACGGCGCGTCTGCCTGCTGGTCCGCTGGGTTTTTTTGTTGGCCATCTCGTCCTCTGCCCCCCGAATCGCCCTTAAGCCCCCGCGAACTCTCAATCTTTGGACGGCGGCCGGTAGTGCAAGCCGCCGGCCACGCATCCGCCGAAAACAGTGGCGGCCCGGCGCACCTGTCAGGCACCGGACTGTCAACGAGCGAAAGCTAGGACGCCCTGCTGCGAGGTGCAAGCGGGCAACCTTCTGGAACTGCTAAGGAAAGGTCTCAGGACCTTCCGGCCAGCTCAGCGATGGCAGAAGCCACCGCCGTTTGCAGCTCGCGCAGCCGATCGTCGGATGCGATCTTGCGGGCGCCTGCTCGCCCGGATGCCTCACGAAGGTAGAAGGCGTCGGTCGCGCGGTTCCCTTCCGTGGCGATTCGAGCGACCTCGATGGACGCGCCTGCCCTGTGCAACGCGTCCGCGATGGCGTGCAGGAGGCCCGGCCTGTCCTGGGTGAACACGTCGAGGATCGTGCAGTCCTCGCTGGACAGGTTGTCCACCCGTACCTTGGTCTCCACCGCCGGAGCGGCCGAAGCGGCCCACGAGGCGCGCCGGAGGCGTCGCTGGACCAGGCGGTGGGCGTCCTCGGCGCCGCTGAGAAGGCGGAGGAGGTCCGCGTGCGCGGCCTCCCATCTCCCCGCGGCGGGAGTTCCACCACCGGGTTCGCGTACGATGAACCGGTCGAGCGCGACGCCGTCCTCGAGCGAGTTCACCTCGGCGGCGAGGATGTCGATGCCGTTTGCCGCGAGCGCCGCGGAGAACAGGGCGAGCAGGCCGGGCCGGTCCGAGGCGACGAGGGTCAGCTCCGCCTCGCCGGACTCCGGCTGCCGCAGCTCGGCGGCGAACCCGGTGCGGCGCGCCACTAGCCACAGCTTCAGGTGCCGGGCGGCGTCGCCCGGACGCGCGGTGCTGACGTACCGCTCCGGCAAGGCGCGGGCGAACTCGCCGAGCGCCTTCTGCGCGGCAGGCTGGTCGAGCAGCGGCTCGATCGCCCGCCCGAGGCGCTCGCGGCGCAGCTCGAGCGACTCTGCGTGCGCCGGCTGGTCCAGCTCCTCGGCGAGCAAGGTGGCGTGCGCCTTTTCGTAGAGGAGCCGAAGCAGCCGCGACTTCCACTCGGTCCAGTTCTCCGGGGAGACGCTCGCCATGTCGGCGTACGTCAGGAGATACAACAGCTCCAGCCGCTCGACAGTGCGCAGCTCGCGCGCGAACGACTCGACCAGCGCCATGTCCTCCAGGTCCCGGCGCTGCGAGAGATGGCTCATCTTGAGGTGCGCGAGCACCAACCACTCCACGTCCGCCGCGTCCCCCGGGTCCAGCGCGATCCTCTGCGCGTAGGCGCGGACCAGCTCTGCCCCGCGCGCGCTGTGGTCGGGGCCCAGCCCCTTGCCCAGGTCGTGGAAGAGCAGACCCAGCATCAGCACCAGCGGGCGTTGCTGCGCGCGCGCGATGCGGGTCAGCTCGGGCTCGGCGTCCGAGAGCGCGCCCGCGCGCAGCCGCATCAATCGCTGCAGGGCGAAGACGGTATGGGTGTCGACCGTGTACACGTGGTACAGGCTGTGCTGCGCGCGCGCCCGGAGACGCCCGACCTCGGGAAAGAGCGCGCCCAGGATGCCCAGCTCGTGGAGCGGAGCCAGCGCCTGGCCTTCGCTGCCTTCGCGCACCAGGTACTGCCAGAACTCGAAGTGCGCGTCGCGGTCCGTCGGAAGGCCTGGCCCGAGCCGCTGCAGGTCCTGCACGACGAGATCGCGGGCGTGGCTGTACACCGGCGCCGCGTACGTCTCGGCGACGGCGAAGATCCGCACCAGGTCGGCAGGGCGGCGGGCGAAGACGTCGCGGTCGTGCAGGGTCACGCGGCCCTGCCAGAGCTGGAACGCGTTGTCGATCGGCTTGGGCGGCGCTGGCGGCCGCCGGCCGAAGACGCCGG
>DATFUN010000362.1:0-2692 GCA_035260805.1 Myxococcales bacterium
CCCCCCATCGGGGTGGGTTCGCTGCCCCTCATGATCCTGGTCGGGCTGGCGGGCATCCTCATCGGCGACTCGATCATCTTCAAGGCGGGCGCCACCTACGGCGAGGCGCTGCTCCAGACGCGCCTCGGCCGGCACATCCCGGGCGAGAGGGTCGAGCGCATCATCGGGTTGTTCGAGCGCCACGGCCCGAAGTTCATCATGATGGCGCGCTTCCTCCCGGGCGTGCGCGCCGTGACCTACTTCGTCGCGGGCACCACCGGCGTGCCGTACTGGAAGTTCCTGCTCTACGACGGCATCGCGGCCTGCGCCTCGGCGCCAGGCTGGGTGCTCCTCGGGTACTGGGCCGGCAAGAACCGCATGCTGCGCAAGGCCTGGCAGTACGCCAAGGAAGTCCAGATCGGCGTCATCGGCATCATCCTCGCGATCATCATCCTCTGGGTCGCGTTCTCGCTGATCCGCCGCCGCATGCGCCGCAACGAGGCGCCGAATCTTTCCGCCCTCCCCGGCGGCCGCTCCGACTCCGCACAACCTCGCCGCGCCTCCGGCGACCGCACGGAGGCCTGAGCTGCTCTGGGCTGACGATGGCCGCGCCTACTGCGAACCGGCGCCGGGCGCCCGGGGGGACGGGCGCGCCTCATGCACGCGCCTCTGGGGGCCCGAGTCACACGCACGCCCGAGGTCCGGCGCGTGAAATCGGCTCGCCCGTCCCCCCGGGCACCCGTCACCTATGTGCAGGTCTGCCGTCCGCTGCGCCTGCTCCGGACAAAAAACAAACTGAACTGCAGCCGCGCCAGACTTCCCGGTTGAACGGCGTCATACCGCGGCCACAAAGTCACGCCGGACGCATCGGGGGTGGGTCCGGGGTGGGGCCGGCCCGATTTCACGCGCCGGATCTCGGGCCTGTGTTCGACTCGGACCGCAGAGGCGCGTGCATGAGGGACGGACCCATCCCGGACCCGCCGCCGGCCAAGATCGCGGCCGGTCGGATGCCTGCCAAAGGGTGGGGCGATGTGCGCTCCACCGTGGCCTCGGGTGCGTTGCCGGGGGGAAGGCTGGACGCTAAACTCGCGGCCCCCATGGAGCGCTGATGCTCGATCCGAACCTGCCGCTGGCCCTCACCTTCGACGACGTCCTGCTGCTCCCCGCGGAGAGCGACGTGCTGCCGCGGCAGGTGGACGTGAGCGCGCAGCTGACGCGGAACTTGAGATTGCAGATCCCCGTCGTGAGCGCCGCGATGGACACGGTCACCGAGGCGCGGACCGCGATCGCCATGGCCCAGGCGGGCGGGATGGGATTCATCCACAAGAACATGTCCCCGGCGCAGCAGGCGCTCGAGGTGACCAAGGTCAAGAAGTACGAGAGCGGGATGGTGGTCGACCCCGTCACCATCGAGCCGGAGGCGCGGCTGTTCCAGGCGCTCGAGCTGATGCGGCAGCACGACATCAGCGGCATCCCGGTCACCCGCAAGGGCCGCCTGGTGGGCATCGTCACCAACCGCGATCTGCGCTTCGAGAAGAACCTCGAGCAGAAGGTCGAGGACGTGATGACCCGCGACCTGATCACCTGCCGCGAGGGCATCTCCCAGGACCAGGCCAAGGAGCTCCTGCACAAGAACCGGATCGAGAAGCTGCTCGTGGTCGACGAGAAGTTCGAGCTGAAGGGCCTCATCACCATCAAGGACATCGAGAAGACGCGCGCGCATCCCAACGCGGCGAAGGACGAGCACGGCCGCTTGCTGGTGGGCGCCGCCGTGGGCGTGGGGCCCGAGCGCGACGAGCGCGTGCATGCGCTGCTGCGCGCCGGAGCCGACGTGATCGCGGTGGACACCGCGCACGGCCACTCCAAAGGCGTGATCGAATCGGTGCGCGCGCTCAAGAGCAACTTCCGCGACATCGAGCTGGTCGCCGGCAACGTCGCAACGGGCGAAGGAGCGGCGGCGCTGTGCGAGGCGGGCGTCGACGCGGTGAAGGTCGGCATCGGCCCGGGCAGCATCTGCACGACCCGCGTCGTCGCGGGCGTCGGCGTCCCGCAGATCAGCGCCATCGACAATTGCGTGCGCGCCGCCTCGCGGTTCGGCGTGCCGTGCATCTCTGACGGCGGGATCAAGTACTCGGGCGACATCGTCAAGGCCATCGCCACGGGCGCGCACAGCGTGATGATCGGCTCGCTCTTCGCGGGCACCGAGGAGGCGCCGGGCGAGGTCATCCTCTACCAAGGCCGCTCGTACAAGTCGTACCGGGGCATGGGCTCGATGGGCGCGATGAAGCAGGGTTCGCGCGACCGGTATTTCCAGTCGGGCGAGGAGGACCTGAAGCTGGTGCCCGAGGGCATCGAGGGCCGCGTCCCGTACAAGGGCCCGCTGGCGATGAACGTGCACCAGCTGGTCGGCGGGCTGCGCGCCGGCATGGGCTACACCGGCTGCCGCACCGTCGAGGAGCTGCGCACCCGGGCGAAGTTCGTGCGCATCACCCAGGCCGGGCTGCGCGAGAGCCACGTCCACGACGTGCAGGTCACGCAGGAAGCGCCCAATTATCGCGTGGAATAGTGGCGCCAGACGACCGCTCTGCCCTCGATGTGAGGCTCTCCGATCCGGCGCCTTCGGCGCCTCCACCAGGGGGGAGCTCGCTCCCCGCCAACATCTCGCGGTCGAAAAACCCGGACGCATGGCGGCGGCGCAGGCTGCTGCTCACCT
>DATFUN010000363.1:0-5846 GCA_035260805.1 Myxococcales bacterium
GGGGAGGTCGATCTTGTTGATCACCGGGACCACGGTCAGGTCGTGCTCCAGCGCGAGGTACACGTTGGCGAGGGTCTGCGCTTCCACGCCTTGCGAGGCGTCGACGACCAGCACGGCTCCTTCGCATGCCGACAGCGACCGGCTGACCTCGTAGGCGAAATCGACGTGGCCCGGCGTATCGATCAGGTTCAGCACGTAGTCCTTGCCGTCCCGCTTGCTCCGCCAGTTCATCCGCACCGACTGCGCCTTGATGGTGATTCCCCGCTCCCGCTCCAGCTCCATGTTGTCGAGGAACTGGTCCTGGGCCTCGCGCGCGCTCACCGTGCCGGTCTTCTCGAGCAGCCGGTCGCTCAGCGTGCTCTTCCCGTGATCGATGTGCGCGATGATGGAAAAGTTGCGCAGGTTCTGGTTCTCGGCGGCCATTGGCGAAGGGCGGGGTCTAACACGGCGATCCCGGTGGCACAATCGCGCCGGCCTGGATTCAGATCGACAGTACCTCCACCCCATACGCGGAGAATCGCTTGTCTGCGGTGAGCAGCGGCATCCGCTCGATCAGCGCTTGGGCGACGAGCATCCTGTCGAACGGATCCCGGTGGTAGGGCGGAAGCTGCGCGACGTGCAACGCGTGGCGGAGCTCGATGGGCAGGATGCGCGTCATGCTCAGCGCGAGCCGGTCGGGGAGGTAGCGGTCCGGCGCCTCCGGAAGCCGGAGCTTGCCGAGCGCGAACTTGATCGACACCTCCCAGGCGCTCGCCATCGACAGGATGCGATCCGTGTCCGGGTCCTGCAGGATCTCCAGGGTCGAGTACGAGAACCGTCCGACGCGATCCTGGAGCCACAGCCAGGCCTGCGTATCGAGCAGGACCTTCACGTAACGTCCGAGTCCTCGCCTTCGAAGGCGCGGACGACCTCGTCGGGCGTGTCGTCGAAGTCGTCCGCGATCCAGATCTTGCCGGCATCCGCGCCGAACACCGGCTTGGACGGTTCGCGCACCGGGACGATCCGTGCGACCGGCTTGCCGGCCCGGGCGATGACGATCTCGTGGCCGGCCTCGACGCGCTGGAGCAGCCGGGAGAGCTGGGTCTTGGCCTCGTGGACGTTCACCTGCTCCGGCGGCCGCTTCCGCATCTCGACTTAGCTAACATCATGACTTAGCTAAGTCAAGTCTGACCGCCCGCCAGCTCGCGCCGGAACCACTCCACCGTGGGCAAGAGGCCGCCCTCGAGCGCGACGCGGGGTTCCCACCCGAGCAGCGACCGCGCGCGGGAGATGTCCGGCCGGCGCTGGCGCGGATCGTTCTCGGGGAGCGGCCGCACGGAGCGCACCTTCCCTCCGCCGCCGGCGACCCGGCGGACCACTTCGGCCAGCTCCAGGAGCGTGAACTCGTGCGGGTTCCCCAGGTTCACCGGCAAGGCGTCGCCCCGCCGCCACAGCGCGACCAGGCCCTCCACCAGGTCGTCGACGTAGCAGAAGCTGCGCGTCTGCAGGCCGTCGCCGAACACGGTGAAGTCCTCTCCCCTGATCGCCTGGCCGACGAATGTCGGGATCACCCGGCCGTCGGACGGGCGCATGCGGGGGCCGTAGGTGTTGAAGATGCGCGCGATCCGGACCTTGGTCCGGTGCACCCGCGCATAGGAGGTGACCAGCGCCTCGCCGAAGCGCTTCGCCTCGTCGTAGCAGGCGCGCGCGCCGACCGGATTCACGTTCCCGAAGTAGGTCTCGCGCTGGGGATGGTCGAGCGGGTCGCCGTACACCTCGGAGGTGGACGCCTGGACCATCACCGCGGAGGCGGCGCGCGCGAGGTCGAGGGCGTTGCGCGTGCCCGAGGATCCCGCCTCCAGCGTCTCGAGGGGCAGCCTCTCGTAATCGAACGGCGAGGCGGGCGACGCCAGGTTGAACACCACCTGCAGCGGCCCCGTCACCGGGATCGGACGGCAGACGTCGTGCTCGAGAAAGCGAAAGAGAGGCGCTCCGGACAGATGCGCGAGGTTCTCCCTCCGGCCGGTCAGGTAGCTGTCCACCGCGACCACTTCGTGGCCGAGCCCCAGCAGCCGATCGACGAGGTGGCTTCCGATGAACCCCGCTCCCCCCAGCACTACTGCCCTCATCTAGGCGCCCTTCCATAGCGGTCCTCGAGGCGCACTACGTCGTCCAGCTCCGGGGTCGAGGCCTCGAGCACGTCGGAATCCTCGACGGCGACCATCCGATGGCGCAGCCCCGGAGGGATGTGGAACGACTCGCCGGGCGCGAGCACGCGACTGTCGAGGGCGGTGCCCTCCCCCGTCTGCAGCTCGAGGCGGCCAGCCAGGAGGTAGATCGTCTCGTCCTTGGAGCGGTGGTACTGGAGGCTCAGCGCGTGGCCAGCGCGCACGTGCAGGATCTTGCCCACGTAGCGGCCGGTATGCGCCCAGATGAGCTCATACCCCCAGGGCTTCTCGACGCGGACCGGCTTGTGCTCGGGCATTCCCAGATCCTTTAGCGTGAGGGCATCACCACGGCCGACGTGCGCAGCTCCCGCTCCACGTCGCGCCGGAAGCGCTCCGCCGACTCCTTGTCGGCGAAGGCCCCGACCCGCACACGGTACCAGACACCCTTGCCGGGCAGGTGCGCTTCGGCGACGTAGGCCTTGAGCCCCGCCGCCACCGCCCGCGCGGCGAGCTGGGCCGCGTCGGCCCCGTCCTGCGAGGCGCCCAGCTGGACGGTGAAGCTGCCCGTGTCGGCGGGCGGTCCCGGCAGGTTCGCCGGCTCGGGTTTCAATGCCACGGTCCGCGCAGGCGCCACGTTCACGGTGGCGGGCGGCGGCGCGACCTCCTTCTTCGGCTCGGGACGGGCGACCTGCTCGACCACCTCGCTCTTCGACGGCGGCGCGGTCCGCTGGGCGCTGGCGCGCTGCTCGACGAGCGCGGCCAGGTCGCCCGCCAGCGCGGGCTGCGGCGCTCGGCGCGCGAGCTGCATTCCCACCAGCAGCCCCAGCGCGAACATCCCGGCGAGCAGCAGCAGCGCACCCACCGCCAGCGCCGCGACCTGCCGGTCGTCCATGGTCAGCTCGATCTTCTCGCGCAGCCGCTGCACGAGTGCGTCTGTACCATCCTGGATGGGGACCGGGCCAGAAAACGCGGCGACCATGCTTACCCCGCCTCGGGCTCTCGCTCCGCCTCGTCCATCCTCTCCGGCGCGGAGACTCCGAGCAGCCCCAGCGCGTTGCGCAGCGTCTGCTTGATCGCCCACACCAGGTACAGCCGCGCCGCGGTCTTCCGCGCGTCGTCCGAGATGACCCGCTCCGTCTTCTTGTATTTCGTGTAGTACGCGTGGAACGCCGCGATCGTCTCTTGCAGGTAGAACACGATCCGGTGCGGCTCCAGCGACTGCGCGGCAGCCGCCACCAGCTCGGGAAAGTGCAGGACCCGCTTGGTGAGGTCCATCTCCTCGGGGAGCCGCAAGGCGGAGAGGGTCTCCAGATCGTACGCGGGAGCGAGTCCCCGCTCCTCCTGCGCCTTGCGCAGGATGGCGGCGCAGCGGGCGTGGCCGTACTGGACGTAGAACACGGGGTTGTCGAGCGTGTTCTTGCGCGCGAGCGCGACGTCGAAGTCGAGGGCCATGTCGCCCCGGCGGAGCAGGAAGAAGAACCGGGTCGCGTCCGCCCCCGCCTCCTCCAGCACTTCGCGCAAGGTGACGAAGTTCGCCGCCCGCTTGCTCATCTTGAAGGGCTTGCCTTCCTTGAGCAGGTTCACCAGCTGGAAGATGATCACCTCCAGCTCGCCGCCCATCGCCGCCACCGCGGCCTTCATGCGCGTCAGGTAGCCGCCGTGGTCCGCGCCCCAGACGTCGATGAGTCGCCGGTACCCGCGCTCCAGCTTGTCGAAGTGGTAGGCGACGTCGGCCGCGAAGTAGGTCGGCTCGCCGGTCGTCTTGTAGATGGGCCGATCGCGGTCGTCGCCGAACCGGGTGGTTTTCATCACCAGGAGCGGCTTCGGCGTCGTCTCCACCTCGTCGAGGTCGCGCTCCATGCCCTGGGGCGGCGGCAGCACCTCCTCGGCGAGCACGCCCTTCTGCCGCAACACCTCGACCGCGTGGGGGATGGCTCCTTTGTCGTGCAGCGTCTTCTCGCTGAAGAACTGATCGAACCGGATCCCGAAGAGCTCCAGGTCGGGCTTGATCAGGTGATCGAGGATCCAGCGCGTCGCGAACTGCCGCAGCGGCTCGCGCAGCTCGGCGAAGGGCTTGCGCAGGTCGGGCCGGGTGGCGAGCCAGGCGCGCGCCACGTCCTTGACGTACTCGCCTTGGTAGTCCTCCGGGTCGAGCGGCTCGGCCGGCACCGTTCCGTCCAGCTCGGTGGCCCTGGCGTAGACGGCGTGCGCCAGCCGGAAGACCTGCCCGCCGGCGTCGTTCACGTAGAACTCGCGGAAGACGTCGTACCCGGCCCAATCGAGAAGGTGGGCGACGGTGTCCCCGATCACGGCGCCGCGCCCGTGGCCCACGTGCATCGGGCCGGTGGGATTGGCGCTGACGAACTCCACCATCGTCTTGCGCCTGCCTCCCGCCGAGCTCCGGCCGAAGCGGTCGCGCTCCTGCCAGACCGTTCCCAGCGCGCGGTGCCACACCGCCGGCGCGAGACGCACATTGAGGAAGCCGGGACCCGCGATCTCGATCTTCTCCACGATCCGGTCGGGATCCTCGATGCGATCGACGATCGCCTGCGCGAGGGCGCGCGGGTTCGGCTTCGCCGCGCCGGTCGCCTGGGCATGCTGCTTCTGCAGCACCATGGCGGCGTTGCAGGCGAAGTCTCCGTGCAAGGGGTTCCTCGGCGCATCGAGCTGCACCGGCGGCCGCGGACCTTCGGGCAACAGGCCGTCGCGCGCGCAGCGATCGAGCGCGCGCTCCAGCACCCGCAAGAGCTCCTCCTTCACCATGAGGTCACCGGCTCGCCGCGGCGGTACTCGGCGTCGAAGAGCGGCCGCAGCCGGTCCCAGGTCGCGTTCAAGTGCTCGACCATCACCTTGGTGTCCGCCAGGACCGGCATGAAGTTCGTGTCGCCGCCCCAGCGGGGCACCACGTGCCAGTGCAGGTGGTCGGCGATCCCCGCGCCGGCCACGCGACCCAGGTTCATGCCCAGGTTCGCGCCCTGCGGCGCGTACGCGCGGCCGACGAGCCGCAGCGCCACGCGGAGCATGTCCGACAGCTCCTGATAGTCCGCGTCCGGCAGGGCGTGTACGTCGCTCGCGTGCATGCGCGGGATCACCATCAGGTGCCCGTTGTTGTACGGATACTTGTTGAGCATGGCGAAAGTGCGCCCGGTCCGGCCCAGGATCAGGTTCTTGCGATCGTCACGCTCGAGCGGCAGATCGCAGAAGATGCAGCCCGAGGGCGCTTCTCCCTTCGAGACCAGCTCCATCCGCCAAGGCGCCCACAGCTGATCCACGGCTACTCCACGAGCTGCGGCGCGAGGAACTGCAGCCCGCCTCCCTGCGCGGCGCCGCGCACGCCCTCGCCCACCCCGGCGGCGGCTCCGCCGAACGCGCCGCGCATCAGCTCGCGGAGCGAGAGCGCCATGTCGCGCGGCGGCAGCTGCAGGCGTGGCTCGCCGCTCTGCCCGGCGAGCTGCCAGGCCTTGGCCACCGCGTCCTGGAAACCGCCCAGCTCGTCGACCAGCCGGAGGTCCTTCGCGCGGCGGCCCGTGTAGATGCGCCCCTCGGCCAGCTTGCGGACCTCGTCCTCGCGGAGGCCGCGCCCCTCGGCGACGTCCCGGATGAACTGCCCGTACACGTCCTCGGAGATGGTCTGCACCTCTTCGCGGTCCAGCTCGTTCAACGGCCGGAACGGCGAGAGCGTGTCCTTGTACTTGCCGG
>DATFUN010000364.1:0-6321 GCA_035260805.1 Myxococcales bacterium
GGAAACGTGGACGGGTTCCGCTGCGGCGACGCGCACGAGAACGCCCGGGTGGAGCTGGACGGCGTGCGATTCTACCTGACCCACATCCTCGATCGACCGCACAGGCCGCGTCCGGAGGTGCAAGCGGCGCTGCGGCGGGAACGCGCGGACGTGGTGGTGTTCGGGCACAGCCACCTCCCGCACGACGAGGTGCTTTCTGGAGTCCGCTTCTTCAACCCGGCCAGCGCTGGTCCGCGCAGGTTCGACTATCCGGTCTCGGTGGGGATGCTCGAGGTGCGCCGCGGACGGCTCGTCCACTCGCGGTTCGTCGCCCTCGACGCGCGCAGCGAGGGCGCGCTGGAGCGCCACATGAATCAACTCAGCCGGTGAGGGCGGGCGGCGCCGGGCTCACGTGCGCCGCCGCTACCTGCGCTGCTTCCTCCAGCGTCGCGCAGAACTGGACACGCCCGGGCTCCTCGTGCACGCCGGCCTTGCGCAGCACGCCTTCGGGTTGGGGCCGCAGGCCGGTGATCAGCGTGAGCACTCCTTGCTGGCGCAGCCGGAGCAGCGCGCTCTCCAAGGCGACGAGGCCGGTGATGTCCATCGCCGGCACCGCCGCGAGGTTGAGGATGAGCACGCGCATCCGCGCCCCGATGGCCTTGAACGCGTCCATCGCCGTCTCCGCGGCGCCGAAGAAGAGCGGTCCGTTCACCTCGTAGAGGACGGTATCGCGAGGCAGCTTGACCTTGAGTTGCGGGTTGCCGTCCTCGACCAGCTGGACGCTCGCCACCTCGGCCATGCGTCGCATGAAGAGGAACGCGGCGAGCACCATTCCGGCGGTGACCGCGACCACCATGTCGAAAACGACGGTGAGCAGGTAGCAGGTGAGCAGCACCGCGACGTCGCTCTTGGGCGCCACCCGGACCATGTGCACGAAGTGCTTCGCCTCCGACATGTTCCAGGCGACGAGCAGGAGCAGCGCGGCGAGCGCCGCCATGGGCAGGTAGGAAATGAGGGGCGCCAGCGCGAGGACCGCGGCGAGCACCACCAGCGCGTGCACCATGGTGGCGATGGGCGAGCGACTCCCGTAGCGGATGCCGGTCGCGGTGCGCGCGATCGCGCCGGTCGCCGCGATGCCGCCGAAGAAGGGGCAGACCAGGTTGCCGACGCCGAGCGCGAGCAGCTCCGCGTCCGGATCGTGCTTGGTCCCCGCCATGCCGTCCGCCACCACCGCCGAGAGGAGCGACTCGATCGCTCCGAGCAGCGCAATGGCCAGCGCGGAGGGGAACAGCACGCGCAGCGTGTGCAGCTCGAGCGGAAGGGCCGGGCCCAGCGTCCAAGGCTTGACCGGGAGCGGCGGCAGGCGGGGGATGCCGTCCACGCGCACGCCGTCGACCACGCTGTGGAAGCGCGACCCGATGGTCGCCACGTCGATCCCGTGGCGGTGCATCCAGAAGGCAGCGACCGCGGCGACCGGAAGCGCGACCAGCGGAGCCGGGACGCGCCGGGAGAGGCGCGGCAGCAGGACCAGCAGGAGGAGCGTCCCCAGCCCGAGGCCTAGCTCGAAGACGCTCGCGGTGCCGCGCGCCTGCCACAGCGCCTGGACGCGCTCGGCGAAATGATCGGGGGAGCGCGTCGGAACGAGCCCGAGCAGGTCCTTGAGCTGCAAGACGCCGATCACGGTCCCGATGCCGGCCGTGAAGCCGGTGGTGACGGGATGGGGGATGAACTGGATGAGCCTGCCCAGCCGCAAGAGGCCCATGGCGACGAGGATCGCTCCGGCCATGGCGCCGGCGAGCAGCAGGCCGCCGATACCGAACCTCGACACCACCGGGGCGAGGATGACCACGAAGGCCGCCGTGGGACCGGTCACCTGGAAGCGCGAGCCGCCCAGGAGCGGCACCACCAGGCCGGCGACGATGGCCGTGTATAGCCCGTGCTGTGGAGCGACGCCGACGGCGATGGCGAGCGCCATCGACAAGGGCAGCGCGACCACGCCGACCACCAGGCCCGCGAGGACGTCGGAGCGGAGATCGCGGGCGCCGTATCCGTCCGCGAAGGCGGAGCGGAGGCCGGTGAAGGGGAGCGCCCGGAGCCGGGGCGCCGAAGTGGTCGGGACGTAGCGGTGGGTCATGCGGAGAGGAGGAGGTGAAGCTCACCGGCGTGCGCGCCGGAGCGGAAGGAGGGAATGGTGACGCCGAGCGCCTGCAGGCAGGAGGCGGCGTCGAACCGGGCCAGCGCGTCTTCGGGCTTCAGGCCCTGGCGCTCCGCCTCGTCCCAAGTCGAACCGTCCACGGCGGCTCCGGCCGCGGAGGTGGGCCCGTCGCGTCCGTCGGTCCCCGCGGCGAGGAAGCCCGCCCTGCGCCCGCGCAGCGCGCGGGCCATGAGAAGGGCCAGGTGCTGCGCGCGGCCTCCGGGAGGCGCGCCGGAGGGGACGCTCAGCTCCGGCTCGCCCGAGGTGGCAAACAGGCCGGGAGACGCCGCCCGCACGTACTGCTCGGGGAGCGCGGACACCGGACCCCGCACCAGCGGACCGACCCGTGCCGGCGACCGGGCGAGGCGGGCGGCCTGCTCGGCGGGCGCGCGCATGTCGCAGAGGACGACGTGCTCGACGAAGTCGGCCGGGTCGCCTGGCTTGAGCGTCTCCTCGGAGGCTGCGCCGTCGAGGAGACGCGCCGCGGTGGGCGGCAGGGCGATCGCGCGTTCGCGCACGATCCTGCGCGCATCCGCGAAAGTGGTCGGGTCGGCCGCGAAGGGGCCGCTCGACACGGCGGCCGGACCGCCTTGCGGCACGTCGACCAGGACCAGCGCGCGCGCCCGGCGCACCCCGGCGGCGTGCAGCGCCCGCGCCAGCCCGCCCCCCTTCAGGCGGGACAGGTGCGCCCGGACGCAGTTCATCTCCTCGATGGGCGCGCCGCTCCGGACCAGCGCGTCGTTGACCGCACGGACTTCCTCGAGGGTGAGCGGAGGGCGAGGTACCTCGGCCAGCGCGGAGCCTCCGCCGGAGACGAGGACCAACGCCGCGTCGTCGGCGCGCAGCGACGCGGCAGCGGAGAGCAACGCCTCGCCGGCCCGCAGGGAACCGGCGTCGGGCAGAGGGTGCCCTCCCTCGATGAGCGCGCCTCCCCCGGCTCCAGCCGGGACTGCGAAGGCGAGCGGCTGCAGCGCAGCTCCCAGCGCCGCGCGCGCTCCGGCCAGCATCTCCGGCGCCGCCTTCCCCAGGCCCAGCGTGACCAGGCGTCCGCCCGGCGCCGGCTGCGGCGCCGCTCCCGATGCGCAAGCTTCCCGGACCAGGCGCTCCGCCGAGAGCGCCTCGACGACAGCGCGGAACAGCGCGACCAACTCGCCCCGCAAGTCCATTCGTCCCGATACCCTACACTGCGCGGCCCGCCGGGATCCCGAGAATGTGCCGCGATGCCGTGCGAGCGCGCGCACATGTCGGCGCGCCGCAGGAACCCGCCCACCTCGGACGCGGGTCATTCTTGGAGTCTGAACAGGTCGGGCAATAGGTCCCCCGCCTTGCCCAGGCGGCACTCGTCGAAGGAATGCGCGTTCTCCGGGCGCTCGATGCCCACGTAGACGCTCCGCGCGAAGCGGCCGGTCCGGGCGCTGGGGAAGTTGCGCACGTGCGAGACGAGGCCCGCCGCCGGGTAGACCGCGCCCGAGCTGCCCACGGTGACGAACAGATCGCAGCTCGCCACCGCGGCGCCGATCTCGTCCATTCCTTTCGGGATCTCGCCGAACCAGACCACGTCGGGGCGGAGAAGCGCTCCGCACTCGCAGCGCGGCGGCCCATCCAGGTAGGCGCGATCGTCGGCGAAGGAAGGCCGGTCGCACTCCGAGCACCGCGTGCGCAGCAGCTCGCCGTGCATGTGCAGGACGCCGCGCGACCCCGCCCGCTCGTGCAGCGGGTCGACGTTCTGCGTGCAGACGAACAGGTCGTCGCCGAGGAAGTCGCCCAGGCGAGCGATGGCGCGATGGGCGGGGTTCGGCGCCACCTGTGCCGCCTGCAGCCGCCGCTCCGAGTAGAAGCGCCAGACCAGCGGCGGGTTGCGAACGAACCCCTCGGGCGTAGCCACGTCCTCGATGCGGTGCTCTTCCCACAGGCCGCCCGCGTCGCGGAAGGTGCGGATGCCGCTTTCCGCGCTGATGCCCGCCCCGGTGAGCACGAAGACCCGGGTCCCGCGCACGATGGGGATGGGCTGGAAAGAGCGGCCCGGCGCGACCCGGGGGAGGGGGATCATGCAGGGCATGGTGTCGCCGCGCGACCGGTCGCGCAAGGCGGGGAGGAGGGCAAGGGGCAGGGCGAGGTGGGTGATTTGGACGTTGCGCCGGGGCCGCCCGCGGGCAAGATCTGCCCCCATGCTCGTCCAGGACCTGCGCCGGGAGCTCTCCCGGCGGTTCTACATCCGCAGCCGGACGGCCCGGACGGCGGCGTTGCGCATCGCGTACGTCGCCTACGCGTCGACGCTCGACGGGTGGCACACCCGCCGCCCCGAGCCCGAGGCGGCCGCCTCGCTGCGCCGCCGCATCGAGCAGCTCTTCGACGAGGACTGGCAGGATGCCGACGCCGGCCTGTACCCGCGCGAGTTGATCGACGCGCTCCCCTGGCGCGAGTACGCGCTGGCGGCGCCCAAGCTGCTCGCCGACCTGCCTCGCACCCGGAACCGCATCCGCAACCGGCGCCACGACGAGCTGCCCGAGCACCTCGCGCCGCGCTATCCGCCCTACTACGCGCGGAACTTCCACTACCAGACCGACGGGTACCTGGGTCACACCAGCGCGGAGCTGTACGACCTGCAGGTCGAGTTGCTCTTCGGCGGGACCGCCGACGTCATGCGCCGCCGCCTCATCCCGCCCGTGGTGCGGTTCGCCCGCGCCGAGGAGCAAGCGGGTCCGGCGCCGGCGCGGCCGCTCAAGCTCCTCGACGTCGCCTGCGGGACCGGGCACCTGCTGCGGATGCTAGGCGCGGCGCTCCCCGGGGCGCGCCTGTTCGGGGTGGATCTCTCCCCCCACTACCTCGCCCGGGCGCGGGAGACGCTGCCGCGCGAGCTGGACGTGAGCCTCCTCTGCGAGAACGCCGAGCACCTCCCCTTCCCGGACGGTCACTTCGACGCCGCGACCAACGTCTTCCTCCTTCACGAGCTGCCCGCCGAAGTTCGCGCGCGCATCCTGGCCGAGATGGCGCGGGTGGTGCGGCCCGGAGGCCTGGTGGTGGTGGCCGACAGCCTGCAGCTCAAGGACGCGCCCGAGCTGAAGGACGAGCTGCACGCCTTCCCCGACCGGTTCCACGAGCCGTACTACCCCTCGTACATCCAGGACGACCTGGCCGAGCGCGTACGCGAGGCGTCGCTGCAGGTGTCCGAGGAAAAGCTCGCCTTCCTCACCAAGGTGGTGGTGGCGCGTCGCCCGGCCTCGTAGCTGCACCTACCTCGGGGAACTGGACCCCTGGAGCAGGGGCGATACAGTTCGAGGTCAATGAACCTCGTCCGGGGGGACGGGATGGAAGCGAAGAAAGCGATCCTGCTCCGGCACAGGTTCGACGACGTCGAGCAGCTGCGCAGGCACTTGCACGTGGTCGACGGCGGCACCCTCCTCTTCTATCGCGACCCGAAGATCGCCGTGCCGACGGGCGCGCCGGTGCTGCTGGAGGTCGCGTTCGAGAGCAGCGAGCAGACCCGCGCCCTGCGGGCCACGGTGCTGGCCCGCGCCGAGGGCCAGGGCGTGTGGCTGGCGGTACCGAACACGCGGTTCGCCCGTGACGTGCACGAGCGAGGCCTTTCGCCGCGCAAAGGGAGGCGTCTGGGCACCGACGAGATGGTGCGCCTCAAGCGCGCCGGAGGCGCCGAGCACATGGTGCGCCTGCTGGACCTGAGCATCGGCGGCGCGCGCATCGGCGGCGGCCTTCCCCCCCAATTGGCGCGCGGGAACGTGATCGCGCTGACCGTGGCTCCTCCGGAAGCAGGCCGGGCGCCGGAGATCACGCGGGGCCGTATCGCCTGGGTAGAGGACGGCGAGGCGGGTGTCATGTTCGACCGCGACATGGAGAGCTCGCGGGTGGCGGCCGGCCGCCTCTTCCGCTCGCTGGAGCAGCCCTGGGCGCACGCGCGCGAGATCCGCCACCTGCCCACCTGCTGCCGGAACGGCGAGGTGCTCGACCCGCCCGTCCCCCGCATCCGCATCGACGGCAAGCAATCAAGCACGAAGGCCGGCTAAGCCGAAACGATTACACCACGGAGCACACGGAGCTGGTTTTCCAAAGCCTTCTCCGTGAACTCTGTGTGCTCCGTGGTGCGGTTGTTTTGTCAGGTGTGGAGGAGGCGGCGGATCAGGTGGCGGAGT
>DATFUN010000365.1:0-2567 GCA_035260805.1 Myxococcales bacterium
GGCGACCAGCCTCCACCCGCGCCGATCCGCCTGCGGCTCGTATATCCGCGCCGTCGCTGCATCCGCCAGCACGATCCAGGTCCGAGCATCCATGGTCCGCTCCCGTCCTGAGGGTTCCGACTTTCGGTAGCGACGCCTTCCCCGCTGCGCAAGCCGGCGCGCTCCTTCGAGGAAGCAGCGTGCGCGTGCGCGCGGATTGACAGTTGCTGGAGAAGGCGGATGTTGCCAACGAGCGCAGGCTCGACCTTTCGCAGCACGGACGCATCTGGAGGGAGATGCGATGGGGGAAAGCAACCGGGGAAGCGGTTCATTTCGCAGGCAATACGTTGGATCGGTACCGTCGCTTGCTGATCTCGACGCGCTATCCACGCATCGAATCGCGGCCGGCGGACTCTTTTATTATTCATAGTTGTTTTTTTGTGACGCAAGAGTTGCTGAGGGGCTGCGTGACCGCACCAGGCATGGATCCCTCCCCGGCGGAGGGCGCACGACGTCAAGGGGCCGAAGAAAGCGGGGTATCCCGCAACCACCTGCGCGACCTGGTTGCGCTGCTCGCGCTGCCGGCGCTGTGGAAGGAGAAGGACCAGCAGCGGATCGCCGGCGACCTGGTCGATCTCCTGGTCAGCCTGCTCCGCCTGGATTACGCGTTCGTGCGCATGACCGAGGAAGCCGGCGAGACGCTGGAGCACGCCTGGCCGGAATCGTCCGAGGTCACCCGGAACGTGGCCGACGTGCTGCGGGCCAGCCCTCGGGCGGACCCTGCGTCGCTGCACGCGTCGGAGGCGCCGGCCCCGGGCGGCGGGACGCTCCGCCTCGTCCGGGTCGAGCAACGGTTTCCGGGAGAGGAGTGCGTCGTCGTGGTCGGCGCGCGCCGATCGAGCTTTCCGACCGCCGCCGAGGGCTTCCTCCTCCAGGTTGCCGCGGATCAGGCCGCCATCGCCGTGCACGGCGCCCGCCTGCTCTCGCGCGAGCAGGCGGCGCGCGCGGACGCCGAGGCGCGCGCCGCCCAGATGGCGCTTGCCGCGGAGGTCGGGGCTGCGGTCGCCGGCGCCGCCGAGCTCGACGGGATGCTTCAGCGCTGCGCCCAGGCCATGGCCCGCGACCTGGAGGCCCCCTGCGCGGGGATCTGGCTGGCCGAGGGCCAGGTGCTCGTCCTGCGAGCGCGCGGCGGGCAGTGCGGCTTCAGCCCCAGACACGAACGCGTGCCGGTGGGCGCGCACAGGGTGGGGCTCATCGCGCAGGAGAGAAGGCCGCACCTGATCAATCAGCTGCAGTACGACCCGCTGGGCACCGATGCCGGCTGGGCCGGCCGCAACCGGTTGACCGCTTTCGCCGGCTATCCGCTGGTGGTCGAGGATCGGCTGATCGGCGTGCTCGGGGTCTACGCCGCCAGGCCGCTGCGGGAGCAGGCGCTCGACTTGATGGGCGGCGTGGCGGACATGATCGCCACCGGCGTCGAGCGCAAGCGCGTGGAAGAGGAGCGCAGCCGGCTGGCCGCGCTGGAGAGACAGGCGCGCGCCGAGGCGGACGCGGAGCGCGCCAGGCTCCGCTCGCTGATTCTCAAGGCGCCCGTTCCCATCGCGGTGACGAAGGGCCCCGACCACGTCTGCGAGATCGCCAACGAGCCGCTCTGCGCGATGACCGGCCTCCGCGATCTGGTCGGCAAGTCGATGCGCGAGGGGTCGCCCCTGCTGCAGGGGACGGAGCCTCTCGACGAGGCGTTTCGCACGGGCGTCCAGGTGGTGGTCGACGAGTATCCGTTGCGGGTGGAGCGCAACGGGGCGGTAGAGGACGCGGTGTTCAAGTTCGTGATCGATCCGTACCGCGACTCCACCGGCGCCGTGGAAGGTCTGGTGGTCGTCGGCGTGGAGGTCACCAGCGAAGTCGCCGCGCGCCGGACGATCCAGGCCCGCGCGGAGGGTCTCGCGGTGCAGCAGGAGTGGCTCGAGTCGCTGCTGGACATCCTGCCCGTCGGAGTGGTGCTGATCGAGTCGGGCACCGCGCGGATCCTTCTCTCGAACAAGGCCGCCGATCGGACCGCCGCCGGGGTATTCCGGAACGCGCGATCGAGCGTCGGATACGACGAGCGCTCGTACAGCACGGATGCGCTGGGAAGGCGGCTTCTGCGCGACGAGATGCCGGGCGTCCGCGCGGCCCGGGGCGAGAAGCTCCGCGGGCTGGAGGTCGATTGGTGGACGCCCGAGGGGACCAGGTCCCTGCTCATCAACTCCGACGTGCTGGAGGCGGCGCACGGGCACCAGGCGACGGTGGTCACCGCCTTCGAGGACGTCACCGAGCTGAAGAGCACCCAGGTGGCCCTCAGCCTGGCCCTGGAGGACAGCTACCGCTTCGTCTCCGTCGTCGAGGAGAGCTCCGAGTTCATGGCCATCGCCACGCTGGAAGGGCAGGTGGTCTTCGTCAATTCGGCGGGGCAGAAGCTGGTGGGCATCACCGACCCGGCCACGACTCCGGGGATGACCATGTTCGACTACATCCTCCCGGAGGACCATGGCCTGGCGCGCGAGACGGTGGCGGCGGCCATCGCGGAAGGGCAGCGCACCTGCGAG
>DATFUN010000366.1:0-5152 GCA_035260805.1 Myxococcales bacterium
GCGGACATGGCCGAGCCGCGGACGGCGATCGACCTCGGCGCCTGGTACCTGTCCGAGCTGCTCGGACGGTTCGGCGATCCGGCGATCGCCGCGGCGGCGTACAACGCGGGCCCGCGCGTCGCCGCTCCCTGGGCCACGCGCGGAGCGGGCCAGCCGCTGGATCGGTGGGTGGAAGAGATCCCCTACCGCGAGACGCGCACCTACGTGAAGGTGGTGCTGGGCGCCTGGAGCGCGTACCGCATCCTCGCCGGCGGCTCCGCCCCCGCCCTCTCCGACGCCGTCCCCACCCCCAAACCGGGCGCCGCCTTCTAACCAGCCGGTTCAAGACAAAAGGATCACCGCGGAGCCGCGGAGCTCGCGGAGGATTTTTCTGAACCTGATCCTCCGCGCTCTCCGCGTCTCCGCGGTGATCTTTTGGTCAAAGGAGTTGCTGTTGGGTGGAGGAGTGGAGGGCGGTGAGCATCTCGTCGCCGTATTGCTGGAGGCGGAAGGGATCCATTCCCTCCACGCGCCCGAGCTCCTCCAGGGTGCGGGGCGCGCTGCGCGCCACGGCCATGAGAACCGCGTTGGGCGCGATCACCTGCACCTCCACCTTGCGCGCCTCGGCGCGGTCCTTGCGCCACTTCCGCAGCTTCTCGTAGCGCTCCTCGACTTCCGGGTCGGGCCCGCCGCGACGCCAGGGAGGGCCGCGCTCGGGCCGCGGGCGCGGCGGCGGCGCCCCGGACTGCCCGGCGCGCACCGCCTCGAGGATCTGTGGCGCCAGACGGCGCAGCACCGCTGCCTGCGCACCGGGGATGCGCAGCACCTCTTCCTCCGTCCGGGGCTGCCTGCGCGCCACCTCGGCCAGCAGCAGGTCCGAGAGCACCTTGAACGGCGGCCGGTTCACCTCGCGCGCGCGCCGGTCGCGGAGCAGGTACATCTCGCGCAAGACGCCCCGCCCCCGGCCGTCGAGCGTGCGCGCTGCCTTCATCTTCTGCCACCCGTCCGGATCGAACTGGCGCGGCCGCGGCTCCTTGGCCGTCAGCCGCGCGAACTCCGCCTCCGCCTCTACCAGCAGGCCGCGCTCCGATAGCCTCGCGCCCAGCCGCTCGCGCAAGGCGAGCAGGTGCTGCACGTCGGCGAAGGCATACGCGAGCTGCTCGGGACTGAGCGGGCGCCGCCCCCAGTCGCTGCGCTGCTCGTCCTCGGTGAGCAGCACTCCCAGCTCGTCCTGGAGCAGGTTCCCCAGCCCCACCCGCTCGACACCCAGCACCTTCGCCGCGGCGTGCGTGTCGAAGATGCGCCCCAGCGTGACGCTCCATTCGCGCTTGAGGCACATCACGTCGTACTCGGCGGCGTGGAGCACCACCTCGCGCGCCGGATCGGCGAGGAGCGGGAGCAGCGGCCCGAGCCCGACGGCGAGCACGTCGATCGCGAAATCCGCCCCAGGGGTGGCGATCTGCACCAGGCAGACCTGCTCGTTGTAGGCGTGGAAACCGTTCGACTCGGTATCCAGCGCGACGCGCGGCTCGGCGGCGACCGCTTCCGCGGCCCGCGCGAGCCCCGCCTGCTCGGCGACCAGCACCTGTTCGCGCATTTCGCCGCGAGGCTCTACCACGCGCCGGGCGGAGCGATCGTCGGGCGTCTGGGGCAGCTCCGAGCTCAAGCCAGGCGTCCCCGGGACTGGATGTCGCGCAGGATGGGCCGGAAGCGGCCGCGCACCTCGAGCAGGCGCAGGTCGTGGGCCAGCCCGGTCGCGGCGCGGTAGAACAGGATCGCTTCGGCCGGCGGCTTGATGGTCAGCACCAGGCGGGGATTCGCCTGCATCAGGCGCCGGATGTCCTGCACCATCGGGTCCTGGCCGAAGTCGTACGGCTCGTCCGTCTCGATGGGCCGCTCCACGATGGCCGCGAGCTTCTGGCAGAGCTCGTACGCCTCCTCGACGTCGTCGCCGAGGAAGCGGAACCCGGCGCGCGCCAGCAGAGGACCGACCTGCATGGCCCGCTTTCCCTCCGCGTTCGCCTCCAGGAAGGTCCGGTAGGTGGCCGCGAACGGCTCGGAGAGGAGCTTGGTGGCGCCGAAGTCGAGCACTCCCAGGCGGCCGTCGGCGAGGAGGAGGAAGTTGCCCGGGTGCGGATCGGCGTGGATGCGGCGCGCGGCGTAGAACGGTCCCCAGATGGCGAACGCCAGCAGCCGGCCGACGCGGTAGCGCTCCTCCTCGGAGGGCTTCGACTCGATCAGCTCCAGCAGGTGCGGCCCGCGTAGCCTGGTGAGACACAGGACGCGCAGCGAGGAGAAGTCCGCCACCACCTCGGGGACCGCCAGCTCGGGAAAGCCGCGCGCCGCTGCGGCATAGGCGCGGCACTGCTCGGCCTCCTGGACGTAATCGAGCTCGCGCAACAGGGACGAGCGCACCTCCTCGTAGTACGGGCGCCCGTCGAGGGCCTCGCCGGTGAGAGACAGCCCGCGGACCAGCACGGCGGCATTGGCGAGATCGCTCTCCAGCGCCCGGTCGACGCCAGGGTACTGCACCTTCACCACCACCTCGCGACCGTCGTGGAGCCGCGCACCGTGCACCTGTCCCAGCGACGCGGCGGCGAGCGGCTCGCGATCGAAGGAGGCGAACAGATCGTCGGGCTCCCGGCCCAGCTCGGCCCGCACCACCTCGGCCACCTGCTCGAACGACATCCGCTGCGGCGCCTGCGCGAGCAGCTTGGCGACGATGCGGCGGGCTTCGGCGGGCAGCGCATCGGGATCCATCGCCAGCGCCTGGCCGAGCTTGAGCGCGGCCCCCTTCAGCTCCCCCAGCGTCCCCAGGATGCGCTCCGCCGCCTTGCGCAGGTCCGGGCTAGCCTCCCCGCCCAGCTTCCGGCGGGCCTGTTGCGCGAGCAGATCTCCGGTGGTGCGCGCCGTGAGGTAGGCGAGCCGGCTCAGCCGGCGCAGCCGGCCGGTCTGCACGTGATCGTCGTCGGGCATGCCCCGGTCAGGGTAACTGCGCAGGCCCGCCGCCGCATCCAGCCAGGCGTGCCGTACAGCCGCATGACCGCCGGGCGACCCCTTCCGTGGTATGGGCCTGCGCGCATGACGGAAGGGACGCGGGGCACCCCGGGCGCGGCGAGCGCCTTCGCGGCGTACGTCGCGCTGTGGCTGGGCTACCTGGCGATCGGCCAGGCAACGCAGCAGCGCGACATCGTCGCAGGCCTGTGGATCACCGAGATCCTCGCCATCGCGCTGCCGGCCGTCCTCGCCGTGCGGCTGTCCCGCGTTCCCGCGACGGTTTTCCTGGGGCTGCGCGCGCCGAGGCCCGCCCATCTGGTGGCCGCGGTGCTGCTCGCGGTGGCGAATCAGCCGGTCGTTTCGTTCGTGACCTGGGCTTCGCGAACGCTGTCCCCCGAGCCCTGGGTGAGGGAATTCGACGCCCTCCAGCGCGCCCTCGATCTCTTCTTCTCGCAGCAGGCGCTTCCCATGGTGCTGACCGTCTCGGTCGCGGCGCCGCTCGGCGAGGAGCTGTTCTTCCGCGGCTACGCCGTCCCTGCCTTCGCGCGCAGCTGGGGGCCGGTCGCAGCGTGCGTCGCCACGGGGGCGATGTTCTCGCTGCTCCACGGGAACAAGATCGGATTCGCCGGCCTGTGGGAGATCGGCGTCCTGCTCGCCGTCCTGCGCCTGTGGAGCGGCTCGCTCTGGCCTTCGATCCTGTGCCATGCGACCAACAACGCCGTGGCCGGAGCCGCCTTCCTGCTCGGCTGGGAGGATCCCGACATCCCGCCGCCGGCATGGCTCCTCGCCCTGGGCGCCATCCTGCTCGCCGCCGGCATCGCGCTCATTCCTCGCATCCTCCGCCGCCGCGAACCCGCCGGCCCTTCCGAACCACTGCCGTCCGATGCCGGACCCCGCCCTCCGCGTGTTCCCGTGCTCGAAGCAATTTGGGTGGCCGGAGTGATCCTCGGCATCGCGCAACTGCGCCGCCTCCTGCCCGACGTGCCGATGGGCGTGTGGCTCGGCTTGAGCGCCGCGGCGGTGATGGCCACCGCGATGTCGTGGTGGCTCGAAGCAGCCTGATTCGAGGATCGCTAGGCCGGTTGGACCTTGCGGACGCGCAGCTGAGGACCAGCCATCGCGATTCCGAAGCCCTCGTCGATGGTTCCCTCGATCTCCACCTGCGCGCCGGCCTGGAGCCCGCCGACGTCGCCGACCAGCGTGTACCGCTTGCCGTCGGCCGCGACGAGCTGCCAGATGCCGCCCTCGAGGTCCCTGCGCTCGACCCGCCCGCGCACCCTCATCGCAGCCTCTCCGGGACGACGACCGCCCGTCCCACCCACCAGGCGATGAACGATCCCAGGAGGAGCCAAAGGGGGACCATCCAGATGGGCAGGATGGGCAGGTAGACGCTGCGCGCCAGCGCCGCCTGTAACAGGAGCCCCGCCCATCCGAACGCGACGCCTGCGGCGATCCCGCGGAGCGGCTTCGCTGCGCGCGCGACCAGCGCCAGCGCGAGCGGCGGCACAGCGCTCCAGCCCACGAACGCCACCGCCGAGGCGGTGAACCCCATCCCGGCCAGGCCGAAGAAGTGCTGCGCCAGCGCCGGCGGAGGCAGCGCGAGCAGACCGAGCCCGGGCAGCCGAGCGACACCCAGCGGCGCGAGCACGGTGTACGCTCCGGCGCCAGCGAGCAGCGCGGGCCACAAGCCTGCCGGCGTGCCGCGCACCTGCCCCAGCCGGCGGGCGTGAGCGAGCCCGAGCCAGGCACCCAGCGCCGCCAGCGCGACCCGCCACAATGCCCACCAGGTGCTGGCGGTACGCAGCGCTCCGGCCACGTCGAGGAGCCCCGCGCCGTATCGCTCGGCGTCGGCAGCGGTCTCCGCATCGCCGTACGCGCCGGGAGCACGCGCGCTCGAGGCGAGGAGACGCTCCACCGCCTCGGGGTTGGTTACGCCGACGGACTGCAGCAGCGCGGCCGCCCCTGCGACGTGGGGCGCGGCCATGCTGGTCCCCTGGAACCAGCGGTAAACGCCCTCACCGGAGGACGGGTCGATCGTCTCCTGCAGCACGCCGCCCTGCTCCCCCTGCGATTTGTCTCCGCCCGGCGCCGCGATGCGCACCTCAGGCCCGTACGACGAATACGGGGCCAGCCGTCCCTTCGGCCCGACCGAGCTGACTGCGAGCGCGCCCGGGTA
>DATFUN010000367.1:0-3194 GCA_035260805.1 Myxococcales bacterium
CGCACGGCCGCGGCCCGGCCTGTTAAAGTCCGGCCCGCATGACCGAAGCCGAGCGCGCGGAGGAGCTGCGCAGGCAGCTCCGCGAGGCCAACCACCGCTACTACGTGCTCGATGCGCCGACCCTGTCCGACGCCGAGTACGATCGCCTCTTCCGCGATCTGACCCAGCTCGAGGAGGCGCATCCCGAGCTGCGCACCGCAGACTCGCCTACCCAGCGCGTAGGCGCACAGCCGAGCGAGAAGTTCGCCAAGGTGCAGCACCGGCGGCCGATGATGTCGCTCGGCAACGTGATGAGCGACGACGAGCTGGTCGAGTTCGACGCGCGCGTCCACCGGCTGCTCGGCGACGATCCGGTGGCGTACGTGTTCGAGCCCAAGCTCGATGGCCTCGCCGTGACGCTGACTTACGAGGACGGGCGTTTCGTACAGGGCGCGACCCGCGGCGACGGGCAGTTCGGCGAGGACGTCACGGCCAACCTGCGCACCATCAAGTCCGTCCCGCTGCAGCTGCAGGCGGGCGCTCCCTCAGTGCTCGAGGCGCGAGGCGAGGTCTTCATCCCCAAGGCGGACTTCGCCCGCCTGAACGCCGAGCGCGAGGCCGCGGGGGAGCCGACCTTCGTGAACCCGCGCAACTCCGCCGCCGGGTCGCTCCGCCAGCTCGACCCGCGCGAGACGGCGAAGCGGCCGCTGTCCATGTTCTTCTACGACGTGGGCGAGACCGGCGAGCTGCGCTTCTCCTCGCACTGGGAGAAGCTGACCAGACTCAAAGATTTGGGGCTGCGCACCAACCCGGAGAACAAGCTGGTGCGCTCGCTCGACGAGGTCCGCGCCCAGTACGCGGATCTGCTGCGCCGCCGCCACGAGGTCCCGTACGAGATCGACGGAACGGTGGTGAAGGTGGACAGCGAGGATCAGCGGCGCCGCCTGGGGACCGTGTCGCGGACGCCGCGCTGGGCGGTCGCGTACAAGTTCCCCGCCGAGGAGGAGGCGACCACCGTCGAGGACATCCAGGTCAGCGTCGGTCGCACCGGCGCGCTCACGCCGGTGGCCTTCCTGGCGCCGGTGCACGTCGGCGGGGTAACGGTCGCGCGCGCGACCCTGCACAACGAGGAGGAGGTGCGCCGCAAGGACGTGCGCAAGGGCGACCGCATCTTCCTGCGCCGCGCCGGGGACGTGATCCCCGAGATCGTGCGCGTCATCGCCGAGGCGCGCCCGCCGGAAGGCCTGCCCGAGTTCCGCATGCCGACGCACTGCCCGGCCTGCGGCGCCGAAGTGCACCGGGAAGGAGCCATCACCCGGTGCACCAACCTGTCCTGCCCGGCGCAGCTCCACGGCCGGTTGCGCCACTTTGCCTCGCGCGGCGCCATGGACATCGAAGGGCTAGGCGACCAGACCTGCTCGCAGCTGGTCGAGCGCGGGCTGGTGAAGACGCCCGCCGACCTCTACGCGCTCTCGCGCGAGCAGTGGCTCGACCTCGAGCGCATGGGCGACAAGTCGGTGGACAACCTGCTCGCCGCGCTCGAGCGCAGCAAGAAGACCTCGCTGCGCCGCTTCATCTACGCGCTGGGCATCCGGCAGGTCGGCGAGGCCACGGCGCGGGCGCTGGCGCTCCACTTCAAGAGCATCGACCGGCTGCTGGACGCGACCCTCGACGAGCTGCAGGGCGTGCGGGACGTCGGGCCGGAGGTGGCGCAGCAGATCCACGACTTCACCCAGACCGCGGAGAACCGCGAGGCGGTGCGGCGCCTTCTCGCCGCGGGGATCCATCCGGCGCCCGAGGTGGTCGAGTCGCGCGGTCCATTCGCCGGGAAGACGGTGGTGCTCACCGGCTCGCTCACCGCATTGTCGCGCGAGCAGGCCAAGGCCGAGATCGAACGGCGCGGCGGCCGGGTCTCGGGCTCGGTCAGCCGCAAGACCGATCTGGTGGTGGCCGGCGAGGACTCGGGCAGCAAGCTGAAGAAGGCCGCCGAGCTGGGCGTGCAGGTGGTCGACGAGGCCGCCTTCCGCGCGCTCTTGCAGGAGGGACAACCGTGAGCGATCGCGTCCGCGCCGAGATCGTCGTCAGGGGACGCGTGCAGGGCGTGTTCTTCCGCGCCAGCGCGCAACAGGAAGCGCTGCGGCTGGGCCTCACCGGCGAGGTGTCCAACTTGCCGGACGGCAGCGTCGAGGCCATCGTCGAGGGCGACAAGAAGGCCGTGGACGAGTTCGTCGCCTGGTGCCGCCGCGGCCCTCCCGCTGCCGAGGTGGAGGACGTGCAAGTGAAGCTGCGCCCGGACCGCGGCGAGTTCCGCACGTTCACAGTGGCTCGCTGATCCGTCCGGCTGCCTGGCCCTCCTGCTTCCAGGAAGGCCCTGACTCGGCTACACTACGGCCCTCCCGACTCTGTTCTCCGGGGCGAGGTCGGACGGCCCGTGGCAGACACCTCTCGGATGAAGCCGGATTTCAACGTCTACCTGGACGGAACCAGGCTGGACGGGGAAACGAAAGGGGCCGTCAGCGGCGTTCGCGTCTTCCTCACGCACAGCGGCGCGAGCGCGTTCGAGATCGTCGTGGACGATCCCGAGCTGCGCTGGCAGGCCAAGCCGACCTTCACCGAATGCAAGGAAGTCCAGATCGAGCTGGGCGTGCCGGGCAAGATGAAGAAGGTCTTCGACGGCGAGGTCACTGCCTGGCGCACCGAGCTGGAGCGCAACGGACCCACCGTGCTGGTCCTGCGCGGGATGGACCGCTCGCATCGTCTGATGCGCGGGCACAAGACGAAGACCTACGCGGAGGCCTCGCCCCTCGATTGTGCCCGGCAGATCGCCTCGGCAGCTGGCCTCACCGCCAAGACCGCTGCAGGCCAGCCGGCGCCGGTGAAGACGTTCCGACTCCAGGCCAACGAGAGCGACTTCAGCTTCCTGCGCAAGATGGCCGATCTGGAAGGTTACCTGTTCTACGTCGACGGGTCCGATCTCCATTTCGAGCGGCCCAAGCTCTCGTCCAAGGACGACCTGACGGTGACCTTCGGCGAGGACGTGAAGACGTTCCTGCCGGTGGCGAACTTCCGCCGTCCCGCCGCGAAAGTGGAGGTGGGCGGGTGGGACTCCGCGGGCAAGGCGGCGCTGACGGGAAAGGCGAAGCCAGGCGACGAGATGTGGAGCGTTCCCGGCGGAAAGCCCGGCGCGGAGGTGGCGAGGTTCCAGGGAACGAAGG
>DATFUN010000368.1:0-3341 GCA_035260805.1 Myxococcales bacterium
CTTCACCCCGCGCCTGATCGACGAGCTGCGCAGCCGCGGCGTCCGTGTCGCGCAGATCACGCTCCACGTCGGACCGGGGACCTTCCTGCCGGTGCGCGCTCGCAGGGTCGAGGACCACCGCATGCACCGCGAGCGCTACCACGTGCCCGCCGAGACGGCGGAGGCGGTGAACGCGGCGCGCGGCCGGGTGGTGGCGGTGGGCACCACCGCGCTGCGCACGCTGGAAGCCGCGCACGACGGCGAGGCGCTCCACGAGGGCCCCGGCTCGACCGACCTCTTCATCGCGCCCGGTTACCGGTTCCGCGCCGTGCAGGGGCTCTTCACCAACTTCCACCTGCCCCGGAGCACGCTCCTCATGCTGGTCTCCGCGTTCGCCGGGCTGGCCCGCGTCCGGGCGGCGTACGAGGAGGCGATTGCGCAACGCTACCGGTTCTTCTCGTACGGCGACGCGATGCTGATCGTGTAAGAACCGCCGGGATGCTCTCCTTCACCGTGACGCACACCGACGGCGCCGCCCGCCGCGGCGTGCTCGAGCTGCCGCACGGCCGCGTCGACACGCCGCAGTTCATGCCGGTGGGAACGGCGGGCTCGGTGAAGGCGCTGGCGCCGGACGACCTCGATCGCATCGGCGCGCAGATCGTGCTGGGCAACACGTACCACCTGCTGCTGCGCCCCGGGCCGGAGCTGGTCGCCGAGATGGGAGGGCTGCACCGGTTCATGAGCTGGCCCCGGCCGCTCCTCACCGACTCGGGCGGTTTCCAGGTCTACTCGCTCGCCGAGCAGAGGAAGATCAGCGAGGAGGGCGCGCTCTTCCGCAGCCACCTGGACGGGAGCAAGCACCTGCTCACCCCCGAGCGCGCGGTGCAGGTGCAGCAGAAGCTCGGCCCCGACGTCCTGATGTGCTTCGACGAGTGCCCGCCGGCGCAGGCCTCCCGCAAGGAGCATGAAGAGGCGGTGGCGCGCACCACGCGCTGGGCCCTGCGCTGCAAGGAGGAGTGGCGCAAGCAACCCGGCGGAGCGCTGTTCGGCATCGTCCAGGGAGGCCTGGAACGGGACCTTCGCGAGCGCCACGCGGCCGAGATCGCCGCGCTCGATTTCCCGGGCAACGCCCTGGGCGGGTTCTCGGTGGGGGAGGACCCCGGGCAGATGTGGGAGGGGGTGGCGCACGCCGCGCCGCTCTTACCGGCGCACAAGCCACGCTACCTGATGGGCGTCGGCACGCCGGAAGACCTGCTCCGGTGCGTGCTCTCCGGGGTCGACCTGTTCGACTGCGTGCTGCCCACCCGCGTGGCGCGCAACGGCCTCCTGTTCACGCGGCGGGGACGCCTGCAGATCAAGGCAGCGCGGTATGCCAAGGACCCGCGCCCCGCCGATCCCGGGTGCCGCTGCTACACCTGCCGGACGTTCACACGGGCCTACCTGCGCCACTTGTTCGCCGCCCAGGAGCTGCTCGCCTTCCGGCTGAACAGCCTGCACAACCTGACGTTCTACATTGACCTCATGAGCGGCCTGCGCGCCGCCATCGAGGCGGGTAGGGCACGCAACTACACGGAACAACTCCTGGAATCGTTCCGCGAGGGGCCGGATTGAGGTTGCGGTCGGGCGACAGGCGGGCGAGAGTTGCAGGCCGGGGGAAGGCGCGCCGTGAGCGAACCGGGAAGGCCGCAGGATCCACGCATCGGCGGCCTGGTCGGGCCGGAGTTCGTCGCCGTCCTCTGGGGCGAGCTCGTCGCCGTCCACGCCACCGAGGTGTTCGGGATGATGTCCCAAGGCCGCAAGACCGGCCTCCTCTTCCTCCAGGGCGGCGGCGTGGAGCGCCTGTTCGGCTTCGCGGACGGCGACCTGGTCTTCGGGACCTCCACCGCCGCGGCGGAAGGCGACGACGCCCCGGCAGGCGTGCTGGGGCTCTTCCGCCAGCAGCCGGGCGGCACCTTCACCTTCCTGCGCGGGCCGGCCGGCAAGGTGCCCCGGGCCTTCGCGCCCCGGAACACCCAGGTCCTGGTGCTGGATTCCTTGCGAAAGCTGGACGAAACCGGGCGGCTCGCCGGTTGAAGCAGGCGCCCGCGTCTGTTAGAACGGCCCGCTTTCGCAAAGGAGTCCGCCGTGCTCTCGCTGCTGTTGGCCCAGGCCGAAGCGCCTGCCCAGTCCCCCCTCGCCGGGCCGGGGAACATGCTGTTCCTGGTCGCAATCTTCTTCGGCATCTTCTACTTCATGATCATCCGGCCCCAGCAGAAGCAGCAGAAGACGCACAAGTCCTTCCTCGAGAGCCTGAAGAAGGGCGACGAGGTGATCACCAACGGGGGACTCATCGGCCGGATCGCCGGCGTGCAGGGCGACGTCCTCACGCTGGAGATCGCGAACAACGTGCGGGTGCGGGTCCTCAAGGACCAGGTGAACCGGCCCTTCGTGGTGAAGGAGCCGCCGCCCGCTCCGGCCGCCGAGGACGCGGCGAAGAAGTAGCGGAGGAGGCCGGCTTTGCCGGCGACGGGCGGAGGCCGCAAGGCCGTAGCAGTAGGAGAAACGGATGGATCGCTCCTGGTATTGGAAGGCCGGCCTGATCGCGGCCGTGACGCTCGTGGCAATCTACGCCCTGGTCCCGTCGTGGACCTACTTCCGCCTGCCCGCCGACCAGCGCAACGAGTCCGGCGTGTTCGAGAAGGCGCGGCCGAGGTGGGCGCCTTCGCGGCACCTGAACCTGGGCCTCGACCTGCAGGGCGGAATCCACCTGGTGATGGGCGTCGAGGTGGACCGCGCCGTGCGCGAGAAGGCGGTGCGGAGGGCCGAGGAGCTGGCCGCCGACCTGGACCGCAAGAGCATCAAGGGCGTGGAAGTAAAGGGCGACCCCGACAGCGGCATCGTGACGGTGAGCGGGCAGGGGGACGCGCTCGCGCAGGCCAAGCGGCAGATCTCCGACGACTACCCGGACATGTACATCCGCCGCACCGGGGCCACCTCGTTCGAGCTGGCGATGAAGGACGACGCGGTCAAGCAGCTCAAGGAGAGCGCGGTCGACCAGGCGGTGAAGGCGATCCGCAACCGCGTCGACAAGTGGGGCGTCTCCGAACCGACCATCGCCAAGCGCGGCGACTCCGCCATCCTGGTGCAGCTGCCGGGCTACTCGAATCCGGAGAAGGCGAAGGAGCTCCTCGGCAAGACGGCGCAGCTGGAGTTCAAGATCGTCGACGACGAGGACCGCAGCCTCACCCAGCTCAAGGACCTGCCGCCCGCCATCACGCTCGACTGGGACCGGTACGAAGGCGCGGGCGGGGCGCTGATGACCTCTCCGTTCCTGCGCGCCAAGGACGGGCTCGAGCTGCGCAAGTTCGTCCAGGGCAAGGCGC
>DATFUN010000369.1:0-5474 GCA_035260805.1 Myxococcales bacterium
CGGGTCGAAGGGGATCCAGCGGAACCCGGTGAGCCGCGCCACGCCCCGCCGCAACCGGTGCGGCAGGCGCGCGTACGCGTTGTAGAGCCCGACCACCACCACGCCGCCAGGCCGCAGCAGGCGCGCGACCGCGGCGAAGGAAGCGCGCGGATCGGGCGTGTGGTGCAGCACGCCGCTGGAGTAGACGACGTCGAACGCGCCGGCGCGCAGGCCAGGAGCGCGCAGGTCGGTCTCGACGAACAGCGCGCACTCGACCCCGTACCGCCGGCGCGCGTCCTCGGCCAGCTCCAGCGAGGCGCGGGTCAGGTCTGCTCCGATGACGAACCGGTCGGCGGTGGCGAGGAACAGGCTCATCTGCCCGGTCCCGCAGCCCACCTCCGCGATGCGCGCGTCGCCGGGGATCGCCTGGTCGAGCAGCCGGGCCAGCTCGCTGCGCTCCGCTCGCGCCCGCAGCCAGGGATAGCTGTCGCGCGGCGGATAGCCCGGGAAGGGGGCCTGCGCATAGAACTCGCGTACGGCCTCGGTGCGCACATCGGAGGGAAGTCGCAGCTCGGGGACGCCGGCCGGCGCCCCGAACTCGGCGCCGCACGAGGCGCAGCGCAAAGGCTTCCGCAGCGCGCCGCCGCACCGCGGGCAGGCGAGCAGCTCGAGCGCGTCTTCCACCATGGGCGCTCAAAAGATTGCGTAGATGAACGGCGCCAGCGCCTCGACTCCGGCCGCCAGCACCAGGATCAGGCCGGTGGCGCCGAGGAAGACGACGAGCGGCACCAGCCACTTCCGCCCGGCCTCGTTGCGCCACAGCCCGCGGGCGCCGTCGACGATGGAAGGCGCGGCGCTGCCCACCACGATGAGCGTGCGCGCGATGCGGGACCGCCGCTTGATCATGCGACCGCCTCCTCCGCGCCTCTCTGCGCGGCCCGCTTCTTCGGCACCAGCACAGGCCCGCAGACGAGCAGGTCGATGCCGGATCGGCGGAAGGTGGAGTACGCCTCGGCAGCGCGGTTCACGATCGGCTCGCCGGCGAGGTTGAAGCTGGTGTTGAGCAGGACCGGCAGGCCGGTCCGGCGACCCACCGCTTCGAGCAGCGCGTGGAAGCGCGGCGCCATCCCGCGCTCGACGGTTTGCACCCGCGCGGTGCCGTCCACGTGAGTGACCGCGGCGAGCCGGTCGCGCCACTCCGGCCGGACCGGGAAGACGCCCGACATGAAACGCCCCAGCCGCTCGCCTCCCGCGGGCAGGTCGAAGTAGCGCGAGGCAGCCTCGATGGGCACTGCCGGGGCGAACGGCCGGAACTCCTCGCGAAACTTGATGCTGCGGTTCAGCTTGTCCCGCATCGCCGCATCGTGCGGAGCGGCCAGGATGCTGCGGTGGCCCAGCGCGCGCGGGCCGAATTCGGACGGGCCGTCCACCCAGCCCACGATGCGGCCGGCGTACAGCTCGTCCGCGACCCGCGCGAGCAGCTCCGGTTCGGCGAAGCGCTCGCTGGGGAGACCGTCCTCGCCCGCCAGACGCGACAGGTCGGCGGGCTCGGCCTCGGGTCCCCAGAAGGGATGGTCGGGGACCTCGCGCCAGGGATTTGCGAAATGCACCCGGTCGGCGTAGAGCGCCGCGCCGAGCGCGCAGCCCGCGTCGCCGGGCGCGGGCGGGACGAAGACGCGCTCGAAGCCGCTCTCGCGGAGGATCCGGGCATTGGCGCACCCGTTCAGCGCAACGCCGCCGCCCAGGCAGAGGTCGGGCAAGCCGGTCTCCGCCCGCAGGGCGGAAGCCAGATCGACGAGCGTGTCCTCGAGGACGCGCTGCACGGACGCGGCGACGTCCGCGTAGTGGCGCCCGCGCTCGGTCGACAGATCGATGGGGTCCCACGGATCGCGCGCCGCGCCGAACGCGTCGAGGAACTTCGTCGAGTACGAGCTTCGCGCCGAGAGGTGGTAGTCGAACCAGGACAGGTCGAGCGCGAATCCTCCTTCGGGCGTGCGGAGCAGCACCTTGCGGACCTCGGCCGCGAGCGACGGGCGTCCGTGGGCCGCGAGGCCCATCACCTTGTACTCGCCCTCGTTGACTGGAAACCCGAGCCAGGCGGTAAAGGTGGAGTAGAGCATGCCCAGCGAGTGCGGAAATCGGATCTCGCGCATCGCCTCGATCTTAGTGCGCCCCTCCGCGTCCACCGCGCCGCGTCCGACGGACAAGGTGGCCCATTCGCCCACTCCGTCGGCGGTGAGGATCGCCGCCGCGCGCGTCGGCGCGGTCAGGAAGGCGGCGGCGGCGTGGGCCTGGTGGTGCTCGGTGAACAGGATCTTGCGGCCGGGCACGCCCAGGTGCGAGGCGATGATCCCCTTCACCCACAGCTTCTCTCCCAGCGAGTTCTTCATCGCCCGCGGGAAGCTCCGCCACGTCCGGGGGAATCCGCGCAGCGCCATGGTGAGGATGCGCTCGAACTTGAGCATCGGCTTCTCGTAGAACACCACTGCGTCGAGCTGCTCCGGCTCGAGGCCCGCCCGCTCGAGGCACCATTCGATGGCCAGGAGCGGGAACGCGGCGTCGTTCTTCCTGCGCGAGAGCCGCTCTTCCTGCACCGCGCAGACCGGCACTCCGCCGTCCACCAGCGCAGCGGCTGAGTCGTGGTAGTGCGCGGAGATGCCCAGGATGCGCATCGTCAGTACTGGCTCGTGAGAGGAGAGGGGCGGCGCGCCGCGACGAAGCCCGCCGGTTCCCGTCTCCAGGCACGGCGAGCGAAGAGCGCGAACGGCGGAAGCAAGAGGAAGTACTGGACCCGGAGCAGCAGCGTCCCCACGACGGAAGCGAGGGCGGCGGCGGCGCGCAGGTAGGCCTTCCAGAGCCGCGCGATCCGCGCGCGCCAGAGCCGCATGCGCGAGCGTCCGGCCGCCACGCGCGCCAACTGGGTGTGGGTGTAGCTCATGTGGAACGCCTCGTCGTGGAGGACGTCGTCGAACACCGCCCGGGTGGCGGGATCGTGCCCGAGCACCTGCCGGTACATCGCGAATCGCTGCGCCGCCGCCTTCTCCGATAGATGCAGGAAGGCGAGCAGCGACTCGTCGCGCTCCCGGTCGACCCGCAGGTCGTCCAGTCCGCGTTCGCCCGGCGCCAGCCAGTTCGCCTCGAATCCGGCCCGGGCGCGGGGCAAACCGCGAAGCAGCGCCCGGCCGCGTTCCCTGAACAACGCGGCGTGCCGGAGCTCGTCCTCCGCGTGGCGGAAGTACAGCCGGCGCAGAAGCGGGTCGTTGGTCAGCTCCGCGGCGCGAGAGAGGTCGCGCCCTCCGTCCGCCTCCGTCTCGGCGAACCGCAGGAGCTTGCGCGCGCAGCGCTGCGGATCCCGCCACACCCAGCGGTGCAGGGGGCGCAGCGCGCGGTCCAGCGCGGAGGGGCCGACCACCTCGCCCATGCGGCCGACGCTAGCACAGGGTAGGCTCGGCGGAGCTTGCGCTGGATCGCCACCACCGCCTGCGCCGCCGGCGGCGTCGCGCTGCTGCTCGCCGCGTGGGCGATGGATTACCCATGGTTCGAGCGGCACGTGCTGCTGCCCGGCTACTATCCCTGGGCGCCCGACTGGGTGTCGCGCGACGTCCGCTCAGCCGTTGCGCTCGCCGGAATCGCGCTGCTCGCCGTCTCCTGGCCCGCCGGCCGGGCGCTCGCGCGCGCCACGCTCGGCGGGACGGCCCGGATCGTTCTCGCGGTGGCGCTCGCGCTCGCCGCGTCCGAGCTGATCCTGCGGCGCAGGGACGGGCAGCCGGCCGCGTGGCGCGCTCCCAAGGTCGAGTTCCGCCTGGGGCGCCCGGACGCGCGATTCGGCTGGGTCCTCCTGCCCTCCCGGGCGACGGTGCTGGGACCGCCGGAGCATCCGGTCGTGTACGCCGTGGACGCGTGGGGCGATCGGGCGCATGCGCCTCAGGGCGCGCCCGATCCCGATCTGCCGTCCCTGGTGGTGACGGGAGAATCCATCGCGGCGGGGCATGGCGTGGAGTACGGCCAGACCTTCGGCGCGGTGATGGGCAAGGACCTCGGGCTGCAGGTGGTGAACGTCTCCTGCGGCGGATACGGCTCCGACCAGGCCCTGCTCCGGCTCGACGACGCGCTCGAGCGGCTCCGGCGGCCTGCCGCCGCGGTCATCACCTTCGTGCCTGTCATGCTGTACCGCAACGTGCAGGACTACCGCCCGCGCCTCGCGCTGCGCGAAGGCGCCCTCGCCCTGGTGCCGCCCGCCGACGGGTTCTTCGCCCACCTCCGCCTGCGGGATCTGCTGTTCAACGAAGTGCGGTACCTGAGCGACGGGGCGCTGCGCGAATCGACGCGGCTGACCGCCGCCACCCTGCGCGACTCCGCTCGCGCGGCTCGGCGGCGCGGCGCGGAGCCGCTCTTCGCGGTGATCTCGATCGGCAGGCCGCGCACGCTGGACGAGCACCCCGAAGGCGCGCTCCTGCGCGAGCTGCTGGTCGAGCAGGGGCTGCCGTACGCGCTCGTCGACGTGGACCCGGCCGAGCTCCTGCCCTGGGACGGTCACCCGGATCCCGCCGCGCACCGCCGGATCGCCGCGGAGCTCGAGCGCGCGCTTCGCCCGCGCCTCTCGCACGCTCAGTAGACGATCTCGTTCTGCGCGCGCACCGCGGTCATCGCCGCCAGGTTCACCACGTCCTGCACGCTGGCGCCCTGCTGGAGCACGTTCACCGGCCGGGCCATGCCCATCAGCACCGGTCCGATGACCTCGGCGCCTCCCAGCCTCCAGAGCAGCTTGTAGCCGATGTTGCCGCTGTTCAGGTCCGGGAAGACGAGCACGTTCGCGTCGCCGGTGAGCCGCACGAACGGGAACTCCTGCTCGCGGACGCTGTCCACCACCGCGGGGTCGACCTGCATCTCGCCGTCGATCTCCAGCTCGGGCCGCCGCTGCCGGACGAGATCCAGCGCGCGCCGCACCTTGGCAGGCGAGCCGCCCCGCTCGCTGCCGAAGTTCGAATACGAGAGCATCGCCACCCGCGGAGTCAGCTCGAACTCGCGGGCCAGCTCGGCCGTCGAGATCGCGATGTCGGCGAGCTGCTCGGCGGTCGGGTCGGCGATCACGGTGCAATCGGCGAAGAGCTTCAGTCCCTGCTTGAACGCCAGGATGTACGTGCCGGCGGCGAAACGGCCAGGCATGGTGCGCACGATCTCCAGCGCGGGCCGGATCGCTTCCGGGTAGCTGCGGGTGAGGCCGGTCACCACGCCGTCCACCGCGCCCTCGTGGAGCATCATCGCCGCGAACACGCTGCGCTGGCGGATGCGGTAGGCCGCCTCGGCGAACGACATGCCGGCGCGCTGCCGCAGGCCGTAGAGGAGCTGCGTGTACTGCTGGATCTGGGGGCTGCCCACCGGGTCGACCATCTCCAGATCCGCGATGGCCGAAAGCCCGGCCTCTTTCGCGAACGCCTCGATCTCCTCCCGCTTTCCCATCAGCACCGGCCGGCAGATCCGCTCCTCGGCGAGGA